>CAYWBC010000093.1:0-14221 GCA_964456285.1 uncultured Bacteroidales bacterium | reverse complement strand
CCAGACGCGGGCAGCGATTTCAGTTACTATTCCGGGATGATGACCAATGGAATAAATCATATTATTTCCCTTTCAACGAATACACGATTAATAAACAGGTTGGCAGTATCAGCAAGCTTTTCTGATTACAAGTATGACTCAGTATCATTTTTTGACAAAAGCATAACCCTGTATTCCAGAAGTAAATTATCAGAATGGCAATATTCTGCAGGTACTGAAATAACTACAAAGATCAACAGAAAAAATCAGTTTAATGCCGGGATAAAAGCTGAAGTATTTCAACCCACATTCCGAGACAGTACTTTGCAAAACAACGGTGACTACCGTGTAGGGAGCAAAGCCGACGGGAACATGGCATTGTTTCAAGGATTTGCAGAATGGCGACATCGGTTTACTGACAATTTTACAGTTTATTCCGGCCTTCATTCCCAGTATTTTCAACTTAATGGCAGTTTTATGATTGAGCCTCGTGCCAGCATAAAATGGCGTTTTCTAGAAGGCCAGTCATTAAGCCTTGGTTATGGATTGCATAGCCAGTTACAACCTCATCAGATCTATTTTACTCAATCATATAATGACCTAAGTGGTGAGTACGGTGAACTTACGAATAAAGACCTTGATTTTACAAAGAGTCATCACTTCATAGTTGGATACGATTACCTTATTACAAGAAATTTCAGATTTAAACTTGAAACCTACTATCAGCATATTTTTAATGTGCCTGTTGAACGAGAATCCTCATATCATTCAATGTTGAACTACGGAGCCGAATTTTACATCCCCAACCTGGATAGCCTTGTAAATAAGGGCACTGGAAAAAACTATGGAGTAGAATTTACTTTGGAAAAATTCTTTTCAAATAACTACTACTTTCTAATCACCACATCATTGTTTGAGGCAAAGTACAAGGGAAGCGACAACATTGAACGTAATTCGGCATTTAATGGCAACTATGTTGTAAATGTTTTAGGGGGATATGAATTCAAACTTGGAGACAATACATTTCTAACCACCAGTCCAAAATTTACTATTGCCGGCGGGAAACGATATGTTCCCTGGACTAGTGTACAAGATATTAATGGATTATGGTATATGGACTTTGATTATGACCGGGCTTATGAAGAACAATACCCTGCATATATGAGGCTGGATATCAGGATTGCTTTGAGATGGAATTCAAAAAAAATGATGAACGAATGGATAATGGATGTTCAGAATATAACTAACAGGGAAAATATTTATTATGAATCCTTAAACCGGATAACAGGAGAAAAAAATACTCAGTACCATCAGAAATTTGCCTGGATGATGATGTGGAGAATGAGGTTCTAAATATCTAATTTATATTTCTAATTTAATAAGCTGAAAGTTTTTGTTAAAGTTTTCAGCTTTTTATTTTAACTAATAATGGTTCATATTGTTTCTTGAGGTATTAAATCTTCAAATAATGAAATACAAGATATTAATTTTATTGTTGCCCTCCGTTTTAGGTTTGTTAATAATGTCATGTTATCCAGATGGGGCAGAGTATACAAGCGATTATGATCTTGTTGGTTTAAGCTTTGTTTACTAGAGAAATTCTGAAAAATATTTTAATATTGGGTCCGGCAGATTTTCTTCCGGACTTTTTTGTTGATAGAATCACAGAAGGAAGTAGAATATTATCCTAAGTTTAAGGTTTAGTTTGTATGTTTGTAGCCCAAAATAAGAGGAACTTGCAAAGAACACTATTCATATTTCCAGCATTATTTCTGTTATGTATTATTCTTGCATGCGCTAAGATAGGTTCTCCACTTGGTGGACCTAAAGATGAGGA
This sequence comes from uncultured Bacteroidales bacterium, assembly GCA_964456285.1. Taxonomy (GTDB): domain Bacteria; phylum Bacteroidota; class Bacteroidia; order Bacteroidales; family UBA10428; genus UBA10428. Next base: position 12,405 of record CAYWBC010000093.1, on the reverse strand, counting down.
TCCCCCTGTAGTACTTAAAACAAAACCTCCTGAAAATTCTGTAAATTATTTTCCTAAAAAGAACGTTGAAATTACATTCGATGAATACATTCAGCTTCAGGATATATACCAGGAACTTCTTATCTCACCTCCTTTGGAAGAAAAACCTTCTGCACAATTGAAGGGGAAATCTGTGATTGTCCAGTTTCCTGATGAGGCAGTTTTTGATACTACAACTTATACAATAAGCTTTGGCAACTCGATTGTCGATAATAATGAAGCTAATATTCTTCGCAATTATGAATTTGTTTTTTCATTGAATGATTATATTGATTCGATGAATGTTGAAGGCAAAGTAATCAATGCCTTTAATCATACTGTTGATGAAGGAAGCATGTTTGTTATGCTGTATAAAAATTTGAATGATTCTGCACCTTTGCTTGAAAAACCCAGGTATATATGCAGAACAGATAAAGAAGGAAATTTTTCATTGCATAACCTGGAAAATGGATACTATCGTTTATTTGCATTGAAGGATTTTAATACAAATCTTATTTTCGATCTTCCTGAAGAACAAATAGCTTTCCACGATTCCATTATTCAACTGACTGGAGAGAGGTTCAAGGACAATATTATTATTCAGGATACTTTAATGCTTGGTTTTGTGAATCAACAGGACAGTGTCTTATCTGATAGCACTGTTATCGATTCCCTTGAAAGTAAGCCAAAGATTTACTCTTTTAATACTCAAATGCTTTTCTTTACTCAGGAAGTGAAAAACCAATACATGATTGATTATTTGCGCAAGCTCGACGAACAGTTGTTTTTTACTTTTAATGAACCTTTGAAAGATTCACTTCGTATTACTCCAGTCAATTTCCATACTTCGGGAAACTGGTATCTTCTTGATGCAAATAATAACAATGATACTTTGATTTATTGGCTTACTGATACCTCACTGATTGGATTAGATTCACTTTCGCTGGAAGTTGTGTATTCTGTATACGATTCTTTGGGAGCTATAATACCTTTTACAGATACATTATTACTTTTAGCACAAGCAGATAAGGGGAAAATAAAACGAACGCGCAAAAGTAGGAAAAAGAAGGATGAAGATCAGGATGAGATTGAAAAGGAACCTGTTAAAGAACTGAAATTGAACAATAATATTAAAAATCCAAATGCTTTCGATCTCGATAAACGAATAATTATTAAAACCGAAACCCCATGTTTTGATATCAACACCGAGAAATTTCTGATGTATTTTATTGAAGATACCATCGAAATACCTCTTGATTTTACTGTTCAGAAAGATTCTGATTCCTATTATCAATATTACATCAGTTACGAAGCTGAAGAACTTACATCATATAAAATTTTAATATTGGATAGTGCACTAACAGATATTTATGGGTTTTCAAATGATACAACTCTCATTAACTTCAAAACTCAGGCTTCTGATTTTTATGGTATACTTGCACTAAACCTTTCCAACATTCCCGGTCCAATTATTTTGCAACTAATGGATGAAGCAGAAAATGTATTATCCCAGAAATTTATTAACAGCGATCAAAGAATTCGTTACGAATATCTTCCTCCCAAAAAATACAGGCTGAAATTAATTGTTGATTCTAATAATAATGGCAAATGGGATACTGGCCATTACCTGAATGGTATTCAACCCGAAAAGGTTATTTATTTTCCGCAGGAGATAAATGTTCGTTCCAATTGGGAAGTTGATTTTAGCTGGAAAATAGACTCACACTAATTTACATATGCGGTTGTTGCTATCGATAAAGTAACCCCTTCTACCTTAAGTATTGCGTTACCTGCAGCTTCGAGTGTTGCTCCTGTGGTAACTACATCATCAATTAAAAGTACATGCTTATCCTTTATCAGGTGGGGTTTCTGACATTCAAATATTCCTTCTACATTTTCCCAGCGGGCATACCTTTTGTGTGAAGTCTGAGATTTTGTATCTACCTTTCTGATAAGTACATTTTTAACTAAGGGTTTTCCTGTTATTTCCGAAATACCCTGGGCAATAATATCAGATTGATTGAATCCTCTTCGCCGTAATTTAGCTTTGTGTAAAGGAATGCTAACAATTACATCAGTTTCATCAAAATTTGTATCCTTCAGTGCAAAGCCCAGTAAATTGCCCAGGAATTTTCCTACATCCTTTTTGCCACGGTATTTAAGTTCATGAATAAGTGTCTGGTATTTCCCTCCTTTCTCAAAAAATAACAAAGAGGTAGCATACGCAACAGGAATTCTGCCCCAAAATAAATTAGAAACCGGATTTTCTATGGATTTGTAATATCCTGTTTCAGGCAGATCATGCCTGCAGGCAGTGCATAATATCTTTTCATTCCCTAACAAACTAACTTTACAGGCAAGACAATAATTTGGGTAGAAGAGAGAAACAAAACTTTCAAAATATTTCCGGAAAAAATTCAATCAGTTTATTTTAATTTCATAAGTAATTTCCATAGCCTTGCGATAAGAGGCACTAACTCCACAATACCTGTCCTGTGAAAGCTCAACGGCTTTTTTAATTTTTTCAGAAGAAAGGTCTTTCCCCCAAAATTCATAAATGATATGCATTGCGGAAAAATGTTTAGGGTGTTCTTCAGTAATATCACCCTCAATGTGTATAGCAAAATCATCGAGCTCAATCCTCATTTTTTTTAGAATTGATACCACATCCATTCCAGTACATCCTGCCAGCGAAACCATCATTAAAGGTTTGGGACGCGGTCCCAGGTTCTTCCCTCCGTTTTCTTCTTTTGCGTCAACCATTATTTTATGTCCGTCAACATCGGCTTCAAAAGCCATTCCATCCTTCCATTTTACTATTACTGAATCTTTCATTTTAATAAAATAATTATTTATACAATTGAAAATTAACAAAAATGATTCGTAAAAAATGTAAAATTAATATCTTTAAACAAAGTGAATAAAATAATCTTTCATTTATCAAAAAAATAATCCATGGAGAAAGTTCAATATACTGGTAATAACCTGCGCGAGTTTGTTAGTAAAAGTACAGTATTCAATCACCTATCTGAGGAAGAACTGGACCAAATGCCCATTATTGGAGACCCGGATAGCTATAAGAAAGGTGCTATAATATATGAAGAAGGTACCAGAATAAATGGATTTTTCATTGTGTGCAAAGGAATAATAAAAATTTTCAAAACAGGTTTTGATGGTAAGGATCAGATCATTCGCTTTGCTAAGCCAGGGGATATCATGGGATTTCGCTCAACAATAACCGGCGAACTGGCATGCACTACATCAAAAACTATTGAGGAAGCAGAAATAGTATATGTGCCCGGTGAATTAGTTAAGAATTTCGTAAAAAGCAATGGTAATTTTGCCATGGATCTTTTGCTTATTGCCTGCAGGGAACTTGGCGAAGCAAACGATTACATTACTGATATAGCTCAAAAAACAGTTCGGGAACGATTGGCAGAAGTTATCATCCAGTTAAAATGGACTTTTGATATAGACAGGGATAATTTTTTACAAATTTCTCTAACACGAGAAGAACTTGCAAACATTGTCGGCACAGCTACAGAATCTGTCATTCGACTATTATCTGAATTTAAGCAAGATAAATTGATCGAGATGCATGGACGTCGCATCAAAATTCTGGAAGAAGCAAAGCTTATTAAAATGAGCAATATGCATTATTAGTGTTTTGCTTGCAACCAGGCTTAAATACACAGGTTCATGCCAATTCTTGAAAGCAAACAATGGACACTAACACAATTCTATTTGCCTTTGGTTGAATATTATTTACTGAGTAGCAGGCATTACAGTATTTATTTCTTTGGATAAGCTTCTTCCTGCAACTATACAACATTGAGAACATCACTTATCAATTTTAGGATTATTAGCAGGAACGAGAGTGAGGATCGTTAGTCTTCTATTGTTTGTATGATGTACAACCAATAGTTGTATAATTTATTTAAATCAATGCTTTCCTGTCGTTTCTTCCGAAAAGATTAATCCATAATATTAAAGCTTTATATTTAGAATTGTGGAAGTTGTATATTTGCAGTAATTCTAATTTTAGAATGAAAAGGGCATTTAGCTCAGTTGGTTTAGAGCATCGCCTTGACAGGGCGGGGGTCACTGGTTCGAATCCAGTAATGCCCACATAAAAGTAGTTGTGAGTGTGAGTTTTGAGCAAGAGTAGAAAATTTTATCGAAATTGCTGCCGTCATTCCGCCCAATTTTCCACAATAAGTCAATATTGGTTCGAACCGAGTGAAGTACGAACGAGCTCACGAAACCGACGAAGGAGGAGAGTAATCCAGTAATGCCCACTTAATCAGAGTGAGAGTGAGAGCGATAGCGAACACTCACACTCTGATTCTCATAACTCACACTCACACTATTTTGGAGTTCTAATTGATTTCTATTGAAGAAATGGTGATTAGAGCCTAGGCTATTATATATAAACACCAATAACTTACATCAAAAAGTATTGCTTAAGAGGGGAAAGTAACTTTGGGAACTAATTCAACCTGATAACTTCAATCTTCTTCCTAACTACAGCGTTATGCAGATGTACTTCAAAAATATAAGTGCCTTCAGTAAAATCAGAAACATCAATACTAAAATCATTGGAATATTGATCACCAAGATTATAACTTCCTACAAGGTTTCCTAAAACTCCAAATACTCTAAGGTACTCAATGCCAAAATTTTCATCCGCTAATTTCAACTCAACATGTTCAGATGCCGGATTGGGGAAAAGCTTTATTGCAGTGGATAGCATATTATTATCAATGTCTGTAATTGTCTGGCGTATATTCCAATGCAATTCTCCTGTACCTTTACTACCATTAAGTCCATCAGCTATTATCCATACTCCTTGAGTGCTGCCAGTCTTATTTTCCCAGCTTAAAACAGATGTATTTTTTTCGTTGAAACAACTTATTTCCGGACCAGAGCAGCTTTCATACTTACCATATATTATTGCATCATAATTTTCTCCTGATGCCCAAAGTTCCAAAGTATATCCATCCGGAACAGGAGTATCCAAAAAGAAGACCATATCAGCTCCGGTACTTCCACAGTCACCGGTATAATCATCATTATACCCTATTGTTGAATATTCAATACTTCCTGAATTTCCTGTAATAAGAATAGGATTATCGCAAGTTTCCCCAGGATTTTGCGAAACTGATATTGACCAGTTTAACCTTGCCTTGCCATCACTACTTCCGTAGCCATCGGCAAAAATATAAATGTACTGTTCTGACTCAGTATTATTTACCCAGCTCAGCAAAGTTCCGTCAGGATCATCAACACAGGCAATCTGAGTGCCAGTACAACTACCGTAACGACCATATAGTACAACATCGTAATTGTCTTCACTGGTCCAGAACTCAATTGTACCTCCAACAGGAACCGGGGTGTCAAGGTAGAATACAACATCTGCTGCCGTACCATTGCATCCATCACTTGAATAATCATTTGTATAGTCTGTAGTAATGTAAGAAACACTTCCTGAGATCCCTGAAATTACATAGGGATTACTACAATCTTCTCCCTGAAGTGTAGGTTGTACTATTTGCCAATGCAGAGTAGTGTTCCCATTAATAGTATCTTCACCATCAACAATTATCCAGATATTCTGATTGCTACCGGATGTATTCTCCCACGCAATTGTATTTTCATCCGGATTGTTAGTACAAGCTATTTCTGTTCCTGTACAGCTTCCGTAACGTGCATAAAGAACTGCATCATAATCAGAATTACTTGTCCAGATTTCAATTGTTCCACCATCCTTCACCTGAGTACTAAGATAATAAACTCTATCTGCTCCCACGGACTTGCAACTGCCCTGATAATCATCGTTGAACCCTATTGTTGATGAGTTCTTACTTCCTGATTCTCCCGCTAAACTTATTGGATTTGAACAATCCTCTCCCTGATCACCTGAATCACCACCCATGAAATCGAATGTGATTGTCTTATCAACTGCATGAAATACTATGTTTGTCAGGGGTTGGTTTGTATTCTCTCCTTTCCATGATTTGGCATATGGCAATGCATTGTCAGTAAATGATGAAACATTACCTGTACCGGGGAAAGGACAAGATGAAGAGTTTATATCTCCATAGGATGAAGGATCAGTAGATGGAATGGATGAAGAGTTAGCACAAACCGGATGCATTTTCTGTGGATGTCCAACATTGATTTGGTTACCCGTGCTTAATACATCTTTATGTACATGATAAATAATTAATCCCTCACCTGGAATGTGTGAATCAAAACCGGTCTGCGTTCTATTTTCCATCAGAAAATATTCCTCAGATGTTGCTGTATTAAACCGATAAAAATCTTCTGAATGAAAAGCAGCATTTTGCATTGAGATGGTTGTTCCGGAATTGAGATGAACAGGGTCTGCCCAATTGTATATATAACTTTTTGTAAATGCATTATGATGTGCCGGTGTTGCTCCTCCATTGTTCCATGAACCTGATGCCATTACATCCCAGTTTCCGGTACCTCTGAATGATCCGCCGGATCCTGAATAATCAGTATCATAAAAATCAGGAGCTCCAAGTACATGTCCAAATTCATGGCAAATAACTCCAATACGTGTAAGATTCAATCCTGTATTTCCTCGTAATTCGGGAGAGCAGGAATATCTGCTAATTGTAACTCCATCCAAAGAAATCGGTGAAATACTCCATGCATGAGCCCAGATAGCATCATTAGACGCACCGGCTTCTTCCCCATATCCAGCATAAATTATATAAACTCCATCTACATATCCGTCCTGATCATTATCGTAATCAGTAAAATTTATATCATTATCTGCCAAATTCAGAGCTTCTGTTACCAAAGCTCTTGGATTCAGATCATCTCCAAGCTCATCATTATTACCATAGTATGCCATTTCATTACTGGCTGTATATGGCCCTGCAATATCAATTGTAAGATCTAACTGACCATAGGATACTTCCGAATAATAGTCATGTACACTACCAGAAGCACCATCAAAGGCATATCCGGTTTGATTGAACAGGTTATGAAATTCACTCTGTGATTTGCTGAACGCAAGATCAGTAAATCCTATAAGAATACAGACTAATTTCTGTGATCCTGATTTAGGAAAAGCTTTTTGGGTTACCTTGTTTTTTACTTCCCAGACAGATTTCAGCATTGAGAGCTGTGATCTGCTATAGGTAAGTTCTTTCTTTTTTTCCGATAAGAAAGCCTTTTCTTCAACTAATCGATTTTTAGAATTCCTGGCAATAATACCAGAAACTACAAGATCTCCATTTTTGTTAAGCTCGGCATATTCTAAAAATCCTTTATTATTAAATAAAACGGTATAGCCATCTGCTGTAACTGCCCATTTTGCCTTCTCATCGCCTTTTAAGCTTATATTTATTTTTGTTCCGTCAGGCTGAGTAAAAATAATAGGTCCGGGATATGCAGGTACTGCATGCAGAATTTGCTGTAAAAAACAGGAAAGGAAAATGAGAAGTATGGAATAAACAATTGCCTTTTTCATTCTGTTGCCTGCAAGTTCGTTTTGTGGATTGCAATTATTCTTCTTATACAGGTATTAAAATTAACGAATACGGCTCAATAAGGCTTCCAAATTTAGATGATCAGATAATTTGCTTTGACGAAACACTGAATATGTTCATCTAAATTTATGGCCTTTTTGGCAATTATTGGAATAGTGATTATTAATTAAATAAAAACAATTCTTTAACATAAAAATATTTGACAATTTTCGAACTTTGAATTCTTGTCATGTTGGAGACAAAAAAATAGTATTTCTTCATTTTCAGAATAAGCTGAATTTCAGCAAAATATATCAGAAAAATTAAAAAATAGTTAATGTGGAGCCTAAACTTCAATTCAATCCTTATCTTTATATTGGAATTCCTTATAAAATAATATTATGATAAATTACATTGTATGGGATGTAAAACCACAAATAGCTGATTTAGGTTTTATAGAATTGCGTTGGTATAGTCTTTTATTTTTATTGGGTTTTGTTTTCAGTTATTTTATACTCAGCAAAGTTTTTAAAAAGGAAGGCTTATCTATTGAATTGCTCGATAAGCTTACATTTTATGTAGTAATATGCACTATTATTGGTGCGCGATTTGGGCATTGTTTATTTTATGAACCCGAGATTTATTTGAGACATCCCCTGAAAATAATTTTGCCTTTTGAAGGAAAAATAGGGGAGAATTTTCATTTTACAGGTTATCAGGGATTGGCTAGTCATGGAGGTGCAATCGGTATACTTATTGGTCTTTATATATTTGCAAGAAAATATAAACGCCCTTACTTATGGGTTTTGGACAGGGTTACCATGGTAACTGCCCTGGCTGGATTTTTTATCCGCCTGGGTAATTTATTCAACTCTGAAATTGTAGGAAATGCAACTACCTTACCCTGGGGAGTTAAATTTATTCGACTTGCTCCTCCAAATTTACCAGTTGAGCATATCATTCCTCTGCATCCCGCACAAATATATGAGTCCATTTGTTATTTAATCATTTTTGTGTTTCTGATAAATTTATACTACAGAAAATACCCTGAATTAAAGGCAGGCTTAATCACTGGTTGGTTTTTTATATTGATATTTTCTGCCCGGTTTTTAATTGAGTTTGTTAAGCAGGATCAGGTTGCTTTTGAAGAAGGTATGATTTTGAATATGGGGCAGATTCTTAGTATCCCATTTATTATTACAGGATTAATACTTGTATTCCGGAAAGGAAAAGTCCAAAAAACAGGATAGTAAGATGTTTTCTGTAAAGTAAACCAAATTGAACTTCCGATTGTTTATCAACTTAGAAAAGCATTGGTATATCTCTTTAGGTGACGAATAATATTCTCCTGAAAAAGTTTTACGATCTTTGTTGATTGATAGCTGAATAAAAATTCTAATGGATTCTGCAAAGCGCCATCATCACAGTCATGGGCATCATAAAGATTTAAAAGGGAATAATCTTCTTTTTGCAACCGCATTGAATTTGGTTATTACCATTGCGGAAATAATAGGAGGACTAATTTCAAACAGTCTGGCTCTGCTTTCAGATGCGATCCACAACCTGGGCGACACCTTTGCTGTGTTGCTTGCATACACTGCAAATCGAATTAGTAAAAAAGATGCAACCGAAAAAAAGACTTTTGGATTCAAGCGAATAGAGATTCTTGCTGCTTTGTTAAATGCAGTTATCCTGATCGTTATAATTATATTTCTTTTTATTGAGGCTTACCATCGATTTCAATCGCCGGAGCCCATCAAAGGTCTAATAATGTTCATTGTTGCTACCGTTGGATTGATAGCAAATCTTATTGCAGTTATACTACTAAAAGATGATTCCAAATCAAACATTAATATTCGGGCGGCCTACCTGCATCTTCTTGGCGATACCATCTCCTCGGTGGCGGTTATCATTGGCTCTGTATTGATCTATTTCTTTAAAATTTATTGGTTGGATCCCCTGATTACGGTACTTATAGGCTTATATATTATCAAAGAAGCATTCTCGATTTTAAAAGAATCTGTAGATATTCTGATGCAAAGTACACCCTCTTCCATTGATTTGCATGAAGTAGTCTCCGAAATAGAAAAACACAAAGACGTAAACAATGTACATCATGTGCATTCATGGAAACTGGATGATACCCAGATTCATTTTGAAGGACATATTGATCTTGATAATGACCTGTTAATTAGCGATTCTGATCTGATTCGTTCCGAGATAGAAATAATGCTACAAAACAAGTTTGGCATTTCGCATGTTACTATACAATTCGAATACAATTGTTGCGATGAGAAAAGGGTAATTCATTAGTAACTCCCTTCAGAGATGAACTACATAACAAAGTATTTAGAAAGTCTGTTTGCACTTGTTCTGGACATGTCACCCTGGCTTGTCCTGGGATTTCTTATAGCAGGTTTGCTCCACGTTTTTTTTCCTGATGGAAAAATCAACAAACTTCTGGGAGGATCAAATATGAAATCTGTAATAAGGGCTGCTCTTATTGGTATTCCTCTTCCTTTATGTTCATGCGGTGTAATACCTACAGGTGTATCCATTCATAAAAATGGGGCATCAAAAGGAGCTTCTGTTTCGTTTTTGATCTCAACTCCCCAAACAGGTGTAGATTCTATCCTGGTCACCTATTCTCTGCTTGGTTTGCCCTTTGCTGTTGTTCGTCCTTTTGCTGCACTTATTACAGGGGTATTTGGTGGTGCATTAACAAATAAATTCGAAACACAAAAAGAATTAGACACTACTCCTATAGTATCAAGCATACAGGTTGATCTTAAAAAGAATCATTCCTTGTATACTGTTTTTCACTATGCCTTTATTGAATTTCTTGAAGACATTGCAAAATGGCTCGTTATTGGATTACTGATTGCTGCTCTGATTGCTGTTTTTATACCAGATTATTTCTTTGCAACATACATTCAAAATGACTTTCTAGGTATGGTAATCATTTTGTTGGCCTCAATTCCCGTTTATGTCTGCGCAACCAGCTCAGTTCCAATTGCGGCTGTACTGATCATGAAAGGCATTTCACCAGGAGCCGCTCTGGTATTTCTTATGGCAGGTCCGGCGACCAATGCAGCAACCATCTCTGTTATTGGCAACAGTATGGGTAGAAAAACCTTGCTTGTTTATCTAGGTACACTTATAGCCGGCTCACTTCTTTCAGGATTATTTATCGATAATTTTCTTCCCAGAACATGGTTTACAACGGCAGTTTCTCAGCTTCACACTGGTCATGAACATGGCTTGCTTCCCTACTGGCTGCAGCTTGTATCAGGAATAATCATTACCATTTCATTATTGAATGTTTTTGTTAAGTATATTTTCAAAAAAATCAGAAGGAAAGATAATATACAAACAAGAATAAAAGATGCGAATACTATGAATGATATTAAGGTTTTTGTAAGAGGTATGAATTGCAATCATTGCAAGATGAGCGTTGAAAACAACTTAAATCAGCTGGAAGGAATAAGCAAAACTGTTGCTGATGTAGATAGTGAGACTGTTGTTATTTCCGGAGATCAGGTTGATTTGGCAAAAGTGAAAGAAACAGTCGAAGGAATTGGCTATAAATATGGCGGTAAAGTAGCTTGAGAAAATGTTAATTTTAATCTTATAAATTTAATCGATATGTACAAACTGGTATTATTACGTCACGGAGAAAGTCAGTGGAACAAGGACAATCGTTTTACAGGCTGGACTGATGTTGATTTAACCGAAAAAGGAATGTCTGAAGGCCGCAAGGCCGGACAGGTTCTGAAAGAAAATGGCTTTGAATTTGATTATGCCTTTGTTTCCGTTTTAAAAAGAGCTTTACGCACACTTTGGCTTACACTTGATGAAATGGACCAGTTGTGGATTCCTTGGGAAAAATCCTGGCGTTTAAATGAAAGACATTATGGAGGTCTGCAAGGATTGAATAAATCAGAAACTGCTGCAAAACATGGAGAAGAGCAGGTTCTTATCTGGCGAAGATCTTATGATATTCCACCTCCTGCCCTGGAGAAAACAGATGATAGATATCCTGGAAATTTAAGGATTTATAGTGATGTGGCTGAAGGTGATTTACCAGTAACAGAAAGCCTTAAAGATACTGTTGCCCGTTTCCTTCCATATTGGCACGATACCATTGCTCCTGTTATTAAATCTGGTAAAAATGTAATCATTGCAGCTCATGGAAACAGCCTTCGGGCTCTTGTGAAATACCTTGATGATATCAGTAAAGAAGAGATCCTAAAGCTGAATATCCCTACCGGCATGCCTTTGGTTTATGAGCTTGATAGTGAGTTAAAGCCTCTCAAACATTATTATCTTGGCGATCCTGATGAGGTTAAGAAAGCCATGCAATCTGTAGCTAATCAGGGCAAGGCAAAATAGAGTTGTTTAACTGATAAGCTCACATAATCATAGAGAAATTTGCAGGATAATCAAATCTAAGCAATGCAACAACTAAACTAACTTGCTCTTTTACCGATAAAATATGACTCTTCGCCGAAAATCTATTTTGTAGATAAGATTGTAGTAATACTTTTACTCCATAAACAAAATTGTCTTAGAATGGAACATATTCATAATAACAGTCACAATGATAATAATACTCAGAAGAGAATTCTTATCGGATTTTTAGTTTTGGCGACAGGCACGGCCTTACTTTTGAGTAATTTTGGTATCCTGAATTATGAAATTAAACATTACCTGCTTCGATGGGAAGTAATTTTGATTGCTGTTGGGTTTATTATGCTTCTTTCTCATGAGAGCAAAGGTCCAGGTATTGTGCTCCTTCTGGTTGGCGGAACACTGTATTTCAGGAATCACTTTGGTTTCGATTTCAATTTTAGGCAGGTTATTTTTCCTGCAATCCTGATAC
>CAYWBC010000092.1:11748-14303 GCA_964456285.1 uncultured Bacteroidales bacterium | reverse complement strand
TTTTGCAGCTTTCTCCAAATCTCATGGCAAGGTTTGTAAGAGGAAATCCGGCTCCAAAACCTATATCAAGCATTGAGATATTCTTTCTATACCTAATAGAATCTAGAAGCTTTAATCCAAAAGGAGCTGACCAGAAAGGCAGCTCATCAATCAATTCTACTAATTTATCGGAATTGAGATCAAAATCGGTTTGCAGATAATTATTCATTTACAATGTTCTTTAAAAACTTTTATTCCAGTAGACTTCCAGCATTCATCATATACAGAGCAATAGCATATTTCGTATTTGAAATGATGTTCTTTGAGCTTGTCTTTTATTTCTACTGCAATATCGTAATCTTCAATAGTAAATGCCCTGATTTTTTCTCCAGGAGCAATTACTCTACCTTCTATTGTTGAGTATCCAAAATCTCCAAAACTACTGTCTTTGAGAATTGAGAACACTTCAAATAAATCTTCAACTCTTTTTCCATCCAGACTTATATTTACCTGTTTAACTATAGCCGGACCTATTCCTTTATTTACAATTTCCAGGTAGTAGCCTTCACCTGGACCCCATGAAGGAAGAAATTCTATATAAGGCCATGCTGATAGCATCACCTGGCGCTGCATTATTCGTGATTGATAAACATATACAAATAATGTGGCAATACTGATTGTAATAGCTGCAAATGCTACAATCAACTCTGAATGGATTGGGTACCTTTTTTTTGATGTATTCATTTTAATTGGACTGTATGGGTTTAGAATCTTCAGGTGCTTTATTTTTTACTTAAAGCAGAAGTTGATATAATGAAACTAAAAAGCAATAGTGAATGAAATCATTATTGAACATTTCTTCAGGAATATCTGAATATTCTATGGATAAATAACCGGTTTGTGATTCTATTCCCTGCTTAAGATCAATTGTCTGAAGCTCTGAACTAAGAGAATTCATTAGAACTTTGCCTGCCAGATTGTAATAATTCTTATCCTCATGGCCTTCTTTTCCGGCAATTATGCATCCAATGAATATTGCAAATTTCCCAGGTGAAAGATATTCTCCTGCTATTTCGTCATCTTCAAAGACATATTCACTCATCAAAGGAACATTTAGTTCAATGCGTCCCTTTTGATGCTTATCAATCAGGTCAATATATGATGATTGAGATACATCCTGGATTAATCCTGTCTGGATCAAATATTTTTCAAAATTGTCCAGGTTTACCAGCAATGCAGAGTCTCTTGAGCGAATACAACTTACTGCTTCTTTAGAATGATCAGTGAAGCTGTCATTATTACTGCATGAAGAAATAAGGATTAATATAATTATCCCAAATGGCATTATTTTTTTCATAACATAATTTTAAGAGCTAAAGTAAATACAATTAAACCAGAAGACCCCCCCGGTAGATGATCAAAATACTTGCTCAACTTATTTTTCAATTTTAGAAAGGAGCATTCAAAATATGGAATGAAAATACTAATTATATCTTTGTCTGAGTAATTGATTCCCAGATTAATTTTCTGATAAAAAATGACAAGTTCTTTTTTTCATGGATATTGTTTTTATGCGTAAATTAGTTTCTGAAAACAATTCATAATCCTTAATTAAGAATACACTGAATTCAGGATTTTCAATTTTTTCCACTCTCAACAATTGGAATAGAAAAAAAGCAGCTATAAAATGGTCTGTTAACTTAGGATATTTTGTATTTATAAATCGAATACTGTCAGCTATGGAAAACAAAAAGATTTTCATTATTGATGATGATCCTGATATACTCGATTCATTGAAAGTTATTCTTCAAAGCCATGGTTTTATTGTAACTACAGCCTCCAATCGAGAAGACGGGATTGAATTATGCTCTTCTCAAAAACCAGATTTGATTATTCTTGATATTATGATGGAAAAGGACCTTGACGGATATGGAATGCTCAATGATTTTAGAAAGGATGACTCTCTGAGAGACGTTCCCATCATAATGTACTCAGGTATGGCCGAACAAATTGGCGTGAATTTTCGATCGGCAGTGGAGGATGAGAAAGTATTCCCCGGAGTTTCATTTGTTGATAAACGTGATGGCGTAAAGGATCTGATTCCTGAAGTGAAAAAATTATTAAACCTATAGGGCAGGATATTTTTGAATATAGGATCTGTATATTTTTCATCAGTATTGGCATTATGATTAGCTTTCATGTTAATGATAGATTCTTTTTATCTTAAATAGAATACTTGATAACTTTTTGAAAGTTTATTTAACTGCAAAAGAAATGAATTTTATTCGTATCACCTTTCTTCATCTTGTTATTGCATTATCCTTAGCAGGATGTACTCAAAAACCAGAAAAACCTTTAAATGTGCTAATGATAGCAGTTGATGATTTACGGCCAGAACTGGGCTGTTATGGCAATGCTCTTGTAAAATCGCCAAACATTGACCAATTGGCCAGAGAGGGAGTTGTCTTTAGCAACTCCTATTGCAATATTCCAGTCTGTGGCGCATCAAGGGCAAGTTTGATGACAGGTTCACGACCTACAAAAAATCGATTTATGCATTATTATACCTGGGCAGA
>CAYWBC010000092.1:6552-11648 GCA_964456285.1 uncultured Bacteroidales bacterium | reverse complement strand
GCCGAAAAAACAATTGCAGACCTGAAAAAACTAAAAGCGCAAAACAAACCTTTCTTCCTGGCGATAGGATTTTTAAAACCTCATTTGCCATTCAATGCTCCGAAAAAATATTGGGATCTTTATAGACGTAGCGATTTTGAACCTACAATGCGAGAGAATTGGCCTTCCAATGCTCCCAAAGAAGCTTTCCATAATTCAGAAGAACTCAGAGCTTATCATGGCATACCTGAAGAGGATTTTGTAAGTGATTCAATTTCTGTATCCTTGCAACATGGCTATTATGCCTGCATAAGCTATACAGATGCGCAGATAGGTAAAGTACTGAAAGCTCTTGAAGAACTTGGCCTGGCAGAAAATACTGTTGTTGTTCTGTGGGGAGATCATGGCTGGAATTTGGGTGAGCATGGTCTTTGGTGCAAACATTGTAATTTTAATACTTCCCTGAAAGCACCATTGATTATAAAAGCTCCGGGATATGCAGAAGGTAAGGCTACCACAGCCATGGTAGAGTTTGTGGATATTTTTCCCACATTAAGTGATCTCTGCAAGCTTAAAATTCCCAAAACTGTAGAAGGCAAAAGTCTGGTTCCCCTACTTAAAAACCCAGACGATGAATGGACAGATTATGTTATTTGCAAATATTTTGATGGCATAAGCATAGTTACTCCGGAGCATGCATACACAGAGTGGAGAGGTGCAAATGATTCTTTAATATCAGCCATGCTTTATGACCATATGGATGATATTGACGAAACAGACAATCTTTCTAATACCGCAGAATTTTCAGAAATCAGAGAGGAATTAAGTAAAAAAATGCTTGAAAAAAGAGGAAAGAATTATTTTAAGGAGAATGAGATTTCAAAACTTGAATGACATTACAAATAAAATTTTTGCTTACTCTTTTTGAAATATATACTTTTCAAAATCTTTTCCTCTTTTAAAACTAATGATCAGCCTGCTATCAGTGATTAAATTGATATAGGCTGAGTCTGGCTTATTCTCTGTTTCAAAAATAAGCAGATTAGCAGACATTTTGTATGTTTTGAAGGAACCGTATAATCCACTTCTGTAGCTTCCTCCGATTATTTCCAGAATTCTGGGTTGATTCTGATCTTTCCAGATTCTTTCATTATCGCCATAATACCTTCCCTCGTAAGCAAACCACTTTCCCATGAGCATACGAAAATCAATGGCTTCTTTTTTAACTTTTGAAGCTTTATCATAAGCTTTCCAGTTGTATGAATCTCGGGCAGCAGCTTCTTTATTCTGCGCTTTGATTATAAATAAACTACAAGATAAAAGCAAAATTGTTGCTAAACATTTTAGTTTCATAATAGTAGATATAATTATTTTTTGATTTAACTACTCTGCGTTAGCTTTTGTTCATTGAATGACTTTGTAAATATCTTATGAATCGATTAATTTCGGGCATAGTGATATTCTAGATACGCATCCTTATTATCAAGAGTGTAATGTTCTTCCAGTTGCAATGAAGTGGCATCTATTTTCATTATGCGATAATTAGAAGGATAGCCATCGAATATTCCTGAGGACAAGTAAATGTAATCTTCAGAAACTTTAAGTAGCCATGTTCCTGTAATAATGCTTTCTCCTGTTTCTTTTTCATTCGAATATGTACTATCCTGGAATAGTTCAAGATTAGTATTTAGGTATTTTTGTTCATCAGAAATATTTACCAATCCTATTAATTTCCAATTGCCGATTATTAAATCATAATCAGGATTTGTTGATTCTTTTTTGTCACAATTTGAAAAAAGCAATATTAATGTGACAATGCCAATCAAAGATCCAATCTTTTTCATGTTAGTAGGTTTTAGAATTTAGCATAAATATTAACGTTTAATATAAACTGACTTAAAGAAAATGGTGTAATCTTTAGTTATTTTATGAATAGTTACTTCATGATGAATTGATTACATTAAGGAAGATTTATACTACTATTTATTTTACTAAACGGTAAGTCATTCCATATTATTGCTTTTAAGAGTTTATACACAAATCATTCAGAGTTTCTTACAAAATAAAATAAAATACAAATTATCTTCTGCCATCATTGTAGCATTTACAGCCATTTTATGATTCACCAAACTGTTACCCTATAAATAGTGAATTGAAAACATTCTCAGTTTATTTTAATTTTCCTTTTACAAGATTGTTTTTTTGTTAATCTAATTCTAAGATCATGAAAAGATCAGTTCTACATGAGGCTTACAAGCTGATATTCATAAGGAAATATACAGTATTAATTGTTGGATCATGTTTGATGTAAAATATTGGTTCTGAAGTAAATGAGTTTGAAGAAGCCTTTGATTAATAACTTTACCAACAGGGCATAATAAGACCAGGTTTGAAATACCTGGTCTATAGTTCACTTATCTCTAATTTACAAAAGCGAGTTTAATCGAGTACCAATTTATGACTAGAAAGTAATTACATGCCTCTCTTTAATGAAATTGGTAAGATCAACACCGGTATATCTTACAGTAACTCCAATGGCTTCAAGTTTATCTGAAATTCCATACATATCTGCACAACCTTTGCATGCTAATAAATGGATACCCTCGTTGTTCATATTCTTCACATATTCCTGCAATTCTTCATCATCTGTAAGAAGCTTGGCTGAAGGTCCCCAAATTAAAAGTGTAATATCATCCCACCATTTATATTTGTTTGCATTGTAGGTATACATGAAAACCATTTTCATGGCAACTTCTTTGTCACCACTTGTCCAGACAACCACAAGCTTGTCTTTATTGTTAATCTCTGTTGTATCTTTTGATTGGTGATCATCAGGAGATATTCCTGATACTTTTGTTATGGGTAGGGATAATAGAAATCCCAATGCCAGGCTGATAAGAATGTGTTGTTTCATAGTTTGATTTTTAATATGACAATTGTCATGGCATATTTATGTATCTAAAAAAACATTATTTCAATCATTATTTCAATGTTTTCCTTGTTATCAGTTCAATAACTGTATTTGAACACAAATTCTGGAAATAATATATCGTTACAAAAGGTTTTTAGAAATTTCATTACTATTTTCATGCTTTGTTTTTACATTCCTAAAAGAATAAAAAATGAGAAGAGGATTTTTGAGAGCCTGCACCAGCTTTTTGTTAGGAGCTTTATTATTACTGTCTGGTATCAATTGTGAGGATTTAAATGCACAACCTTCCGGAGGACCCTATGGCCCGGTTGATATAAATTATACCCTACCTGTAACCAATGGTAATATTTATGTTGTAGCTCCTGATGGAAAGGATGAAAATGTCGGTGAAATATTTGAAAAGCCTACTACAATAGAGGCTGCAGTTAAAAAGGCAAAAACTGGCGATGTAATTATCTTGCGAGGAGGAACGTATCGTACCGGAAATCTCAGGTTTAACCAGGGAATTACTCTTCAACCCTATAAAGATGAAAAGCCAGTGCTAAAAGGAACTTATATTGTAAAAGGTTGGAAAAGTGTAGGAGATGGCTTATGGACTACTTCATGGCCTCATTTGTTTCCTGCTGATCCTGAGGATTGGTGGAGACGGGATAGAGAAGAAGCCAGAACACCTTTGCATCGATTTAATGACGATATGGTATTTGTCGATGGGCGGTTTTTGCAATCGGCAGGGAGTACGGAGGAAGTAGACACGAATACTTTTTACATTGATTACAATAATAAGTTGGTTTATATTGGTACCGATCCGACCAACAGGTTGGTTGAGATTACAGCCTTCAATGTTGCGATTCACAGGACTTATAAAGACTATAGGGGGATTCCATCAGATGGAATTGGCCCTGTCATTCGGGGGATTGAATTTACTCAATATGCTGACACTGCCATTCTCATTGATGGCAAATATCCTGAAGGAGTCATGGATGAAGCGGAATATGGCAATGATGTGAAAGGAACAGTTCTGGAAAATGTTGACATATCTTATTGTTCAAGAATTGGCGCTTATCTGATGGGTGACAGTTTGACCATAAGAAATTGCAAAGTAAGCAATACAAGTACAGAAGGAATATATCTGGTGGGAGTATCAGATGCATTGCTGGAGAGAAACATCATCACTAAAAACAACATCGAACACCTCACAGGATATTTTCCTGCAGCCGTAAAAATATTCAACCAATGTTACCGTGTTACTTGTCGTGATAACCTGGTAATTGACCTTCCTAATTCCAATGGTATTTGGTACGATGTGGGAAATGTTGATGGAGTTTTCATCAACAATTGGGTAGAAAATGTTGGCAATGCCCGCAAAGAAAAATACAGCGCGCATCATTACATGAGCGGTTTCTTTTTCGAAATATCAAAAGCTGCGATTTGCGCAGGCAATGTTTTTTTGAATTGCGACAATGGATCTTTGGTACTGAATAGTTCCGATGTGGAGTTTTACCAGAATACTTATATAAACAGCAAAGTGGCTTTTAAACGTAATGAAAGAAATGCTACAAACGATCATTTTGGATGGCACCCTGCAACAGGACCGGATGTAGATGAACGTGACGGTCATGTTTTTATGAATAATTTAATTGTGAAGAATAATTCACTGCAGAATCCTTTACTGGAAGTATCGCAGGAACTGTCTTTGTGTGATACTCTGAGTACATTACAACTAAAACAGTTGGATCATAATGTTTATGTAACTCAATCGGGAAAGGATATCGCTCCCTTAATTGTCTGGAGTACAGTTAAAGATGATACCTGTGAGTATAGGTTTAATTCAGTTGTTGAATTGAATGAAAAGCATTCAAACTTTGCTGCAAACAGCATGTATTTTAAAGATTATGCGGGTCCCTTGTTTCAGGATGCTAAACAAAAGAACTTTAATTTGGTCACTGATTTTCCTGATTTCAAAGGATCAGGAGAGCTCCCTAAAAACATTAGAGAATTACTTGATCTGAAGATTGATGAGGACATATACATTGGAGCCTATCCCATAATACCTAAGCTGCCATAGATTACCCTTTGTTTGGCTTTCTTTTGGATCTGTCAGACAATTGCTATCAGGAACTTAAAGCTATTGCGCATTTGATTCCATCGGCTGCACTGGAAATAATGCCTCCGGCATACCCACTTC
>CAYWBC010000092.1:0-6452 GCA_964456285.1 uncultured Bacteroidales bacterium | reverse complement strand
GCGCATTTGATTCCATCGGCTGCACTGGAAATAATGCCTCCGGCATACCCACTTCCTTCCCCAACAAAGTACAGATTGTCGAAGCCTGTACATCTACCATCCTTTTCACGTGCCACCTGCAAGGGTGATGAAGTTTTGCTTTCAAGACCCATCAATATGCCTTGTTCAAAACCTTTTATCTTCCTGCTAAAATCTTCCAGGCCTTCGACCAGGGCCTTGGCTACTATATAGGGAACCATATCATATAAGGGAGCAGACTGCACTCCTAAGGAATAGCTACTACTATCCATTTTTTTCGACACTACTCTTTTCATATAATCCGACGCTCTGTTGGCAGGGATCACCAGACTATTTGAAAAATCATAATATTTTTCCTCCAGTTTATCCATCCAATCAAGAATCTCTATTGACGAGCATTTATGCCCCAGCAGCATATCGGGATGTACTCCTGCAACACATCCTGCATTGGAAAATATACCATCGCGCATATAATAGCTCATGCCATTTACCACACTCTTTTGCTCATAGGCTGCAGATGGCACTACGTGTCCGCCAGGACACATACAAAAAGTATAAACAGGGAGTCCGGATTTTGTTTTTGTAGCCAGGCGATATTCGGCAGCTTTCAAGCCCGGCAAACTTTCACTTCCCCATTGTGCCTGGTTGATTAATTTTTGGGGATGCTCAATTCTATGACCCATGGCAAAATTCTTGGTGCCAAATTGTACTCCTCTGTTAATCAACATACGATATGTGTCATAAGCAGCATGGCCTGTGGCAAGAATCAAATGATCTGCTTCCAAATCACCTGAACTGCAAACGATCTTGTTTACCTTATTTCCTTTAACTACAATATCTTCCAATTGTGTGTCAAATAGAAATAAGCCTCCATTTTCCAGGAACTGTTTTCGCAGATTGGCAACAACAAGTTTAAGATTATCTGTCCCCATGTGCGGATGAGCCATGTAAAGTATTTCCTCTGGTGCGCCTGCCTCAACATACTTTGAAAGGATAAATTGTCGCTCTTCAGAGATATGTTTTGATCGGGATGTAAGCTTTCCATCTGAAAAGGTTCCTGCACCCCCTTCACCAAAAGCGTAGTTATTTTGAGCAGTAAATTCGCCTTTGCTCTCCAGTTGATTAATGGCTTTGCTTCTGAATTCTACCTCCGATCCACGTTCAAGAATGCTCACATGATAACCGGCTAACTGTAAAATATGCCCTGCAAAAAATCCAGCCGGGCCACTGCCTGTGACTATTACTTTTTCTCTACGCTTTTTATAGGGAATATCTAATGGTTCAGGCGATACATAGGCTTTGCCCTGTAGCTGATCTGAAGAAACAACCAGGCTTATAAGCCAGTGGACATTATTTTTTTTGCGGGCATCCAGACTTTTCTTTTCTATCTGAAAAGAAAAATCTTTAAAGCGAAGTTGTTTGTGTATTGCTTGCCTGATATCATCGTTGGAATAATCAGTTGGAAGTTTTATTTGTAGAACCTTATATCCCATAGTTAATTTATATATTCCTGGCTATGTAAAACTCCCAAAGTTCAAAGCTAGGCTTTTCCGACATTTCTTCAGCCTGTAGCCATCGGGTTTTTGCTCTATGATGATTTATTTATTGAAGCTGTAAATATATAGATTATAGCAGAGCAATTATTGATGAATTTATTCATTTGGCAAAAGGTTACTCCTAATTGTTTAGGGGTAATATGCGCAAATTTGAAATTTTATTGCTTACAAGGACTGTTTGTTATGAAAGAAAGTTTTACACCTCATCGATTGGCTAAAATGGATAACCAATGCTAATATACCAGCGTACATAATTGTCGTAATTGTTATCTCCACACATAACGCTAATCGGGCCAATGATGGTATTGGCCCTGATTCCAAATGAATAACCTTTTCTATAGAACTTAAGTGAACTGGTTTTTATTGAATTAAAAAATTCATCAATCGAATTGCCGTAATTTCCAATATTTGCTTTTGCACTTAAATATATTTTTGGAAAAATTTCAAAATCAATGCCTGTTTTAAGAATGCTAAAATTGGGAACCATGGCTTCAGCAAAATCCATACCTACAAATGGGATATGATTTGTACGTGAATCCCAGTGATCTCCTCCAATATTATAATTGCTTATGCTAATTGATTCATCGGAAGATATACCAAAACTTGTTCCGACATTAAATATAAGCTTATCGAAAAAACTGAAATAGTAATCAAGGTTGAAATACCCGGAATAGAATGCTTCCGAGTTGGTCTTCAAATTAATAAAATCGCCCAACATTGCACTATCTTCCGGGGCGACTGTAGAATTTATTGTAGGTTTAAAATTGTGTTTGTAATGCACATCAAGTTTTACTCCCCTGTGTGGAAAGAAATTATCGTCTGTTGAGTTTATGGCATAAAAGAGTTTATAAGCAAAGCCTTTATATGAATAGCTGTCAAATGATTCCGTTTGAAAATATTGCTTAAGATTTTCATTAGGCATCATTTTGCTCATTTCATAGAATCCAAGAACTCCAAATTGATGATTTACTGTAATAGAATATTTTCCGCCCAATCCGGCATTCATATAGTTCAACCTGTAAGAACCTATATCAATGCTGTTTTGATACAATTTATTTTCATTCCGATACCAATTGACAAAATAGTTGTTTATAATTCGCTGATTCTTACCAAAATACTTATTGATATCAACTCGAACACCAGGATTTTCAGCAATATTAAAAGTGACTAAAGCTCGTGATGCAGGAGCCAGGTAATTGCGCAAGGTAAGATTGGTTATTATACCAGTACCATACTGATTATCGTATCTCGCAGCAAAATTTAGAAATGCCCGTGTTTTTTCTATCACCTTGAAAATAAGTCTATAGGAGTTTTCATTCATTGCCTCGATGGCATAGGTTACTTTTCTAAAGTACTGTGTACCGAAAATTTCATCTACAGCTTTCGATAAATCTTCTTTGCTCACATAGTTTCCTTTTTTAATACCAGATCGACCAATAATAAATTTATCGGAAACAAAAGTTCTGTCATTCTCTACTGCAATCTCTTCAATAAGGATCTTTTCAGGCCTGTATATTTTTCTGACAGGTGTGTATTCCAGATCTAGACTATCCACCAGGTGATTTAGTGTGCCTATGATTTTGAATGCCGCCAACTCTCCAAGATTTTCTATCCTTTTTGCCTTTGTAAAATCGCTGGCACTTATGCCAGGCAATAGGGGTTCAATAAGAATATCGGCATATTTCTCTTGTGCTTTTGAATCGTAAATACTATAAATAGCCGCTGATCGTGCTAATACATCCGAGAATGAGAACATATCTTCTTTGGTTACTTCTTCCTCAAATCCAACATAAACTGCAATTACCAGGTCGGCACCCATTTTTATCACTTCCTCTACCGGGAAATTTCGAATAACACCACCATCCACCAGCAACATTGTATCAATGTTTTCAGGAATAAAAATGCTGGGAATTGACATGCTGGCCCTAACACTTTCAGCAAGGTTTCCTGAACCGATCTCAATGGTTTTTCCACTTATCAGATCAACACTCATACAATGAAATGGAATAGGCAGACTATCAAAATTTTCATTATCTGTCAGAGGCCACATTACGTCGGCAAAAAACTTCTCGAGTTGATGACCTGCAATAGCTCCTGACGGCAACTTAAATTTGTAATTCCGAATGGGAATTCCAAAAATGAATCTTTTGTACTCGTATTTTTCTTCGTATACAATTTTGTTTAATGGAATACGATCTGATAAAAGAACATTCCAGTCGGCATTTTGATTGAATTCAGAAATTTCGTCAGCAGTATAACCAATCGCATACATACTTCCAACAACAGCTCCAATACTTGTTCCAGTGATGTAATCAGGAGTAATTCCAAGTTGTTCAAATACTTTTAAAATGCCTATATGAGCAAGACCTTTGGCTGCTCCACCACTTAATACCAGGCCAATTTTGATTTTTTCAATACTGTCCGTTTTTTCTGAGGTAAATATGGAATCTGATGAAACAATTGCTTCTTCTGTCTGAGCTATTAATAGTGCCGAATAAAATAAGACTGGAACTAATGTGAAAATTCTTTTCATAGGATTAAGATGCCTGTAAATTTCGTACAATTGTTGATATCTGCAAATTTGGAAAAATTCGATTGTTATTTGCAAACTCATTTATAAAAACAAAATAATTTTAGCCAGGAGCCTCTCTTTTAAAATAATCAGTTTAGCTATAAATACAAACATAATCAGTCAAAATTAACCAATTGCAATTTTCCTTTGGAGCAATTGAATTAATTTAGTAAAACTATTGTATTCATTAAAACTAAATACCATGCTTAAAAACAAACTTTTTAAATCTCTTTATTCCTACTCAGTTATAATTGTATTGTGCATGTTAATGAGTACATGGAGTCTTTTCGGTGCTGATACTACAAAAATATGGGTAGGGACCTGGATTACTGCACCACAGCTTGTGGAACCTGGCAATATGCCTCCTTCACCGGGCTTGACCAACAATTCGTTACGACAGGTGGTACGTGTGTCAATCGGTGGAGACACGCTTCAGGTGAGGTTCTCTAATGAATTCAGTACAAGCCCTGTTACAATGAAATCTGTACAAATTGCTGTCTCAGCCGGAGGAAACGCCATTAACGACATTACAAATATAGAATTGACATTTAGTGGTAACCCGGAGGTTACCATGGATCCTGGTACTGCAATTACTTCAGATCCAATTGCGTTCGATCTGGAACCGAGAACGGATATAGCAATAACAATCTACTTTGGCAGCACATCTGCCGATGTGACCGGACATCCCGGGTCTCGCACTACTTCCTACCTGCTAGCCGGAAACAATACTGCTATGACTGACTTTACAGGTGCTCTCCTGACAGATCACTGGTATGTTATCAATGGGATTGATGTACTGGCACCCTCAACCTCTACCTGTGTTGCAATTCTTGGCAACTCCATTACTGGTGGACGCGGTTCAGTAACAAATATGCAAAACAGATGGCCGGATTATTTGTCAGAGTATTTTCTTACAAATCCCGGTACTCAGCAGGTAGGTGTTCTCAATGCAGGTATAGGTGGAAACTGTGTGCTTAGAGCCTGTCTGGGACCCTCTGGTATAGACCGGTTTGAGCGGGATATTCTTAATCAACATGGCGTACGTTCGGCTATCATTTTTGAAGGAGTTAATGACATTGGAACGGGTGTTGGTTCTAATGCTGCTGTAGCTTCGGTTGCCAATGGGCTTATTGCTGCCTACAAGATGATGATTGACTCTGCTCATTCAAGAGGCATAATGATTTACGGTGCTACTATTTCGCCCTTTAAAGGCAATGGTTACTATTCTCAATACAGTGAAGTATGTAGAAATAAGGTTAATGAATGGATTCGTACCAGTGGCCGCTTTGATGCAGTTATCGATTTCGATAAGGCCTTGCGGGATTCCCAGGATACAGCTAGTCTTGTGTCATCATATCAAAATGATGGTCTGCACCCTGATACATCTGGATACAGGAAGATGATTGAATCAATTGATCTGAAATTGTTTGAAGGTTTAGATACAATTTTCCCCATTGATACATCGAAAACAGAGTCCTTATGGATTGAACCTGAATGTGCAATAGTTGGTAAAAATTGGAAATTAAAACTAGATTCCCAGGTTTCAAATCAAATCTATGTAGCGATTGAACCTGGTTTTAGCAGTCTTTCAACAGCGCCTGAAGGTGAGGAAAGTATTATCTCTATCCCTTTTACACTGTCTAAAGATTCAACTTACTGCATCTTTGCTCATTTAAATTGTCCCAGCACTAGTGAAGATTCCTACTGGGTATCGATGGACAGAGGAGAGTTTGTATTGATTGATGGATTAGTCTCGAGCGGATGGGAATGGAAAGAATTAAGCAATTATGTACTTACAGCTGGTGAACACATCCTCACTATTGCCTATAGCGAAGATGGAACCAATCTTGATAAATTGTGTATTACAAACGACATGACTGTTCCCACAGCAATAGATATATCAGCTGATATTGTTTGTTTCCCTGATACCGCTGGATTATCTGTTGGTATGCAAGATGTAAAGGGCGGATTGGATCATTACACCATGGGCCAAAATTATCCAAATCCGTTTACAGATTTAACAACTATTCCATTTGAGATACCACGTGATACATTTGTTTCACTGAAAGTGTATTCTATACTCGGAGAGGAAATCACTGAGCATATCGGGAAAGAATATGATTTAGGGAAGCATTCTGTGGAATTTGATGCAAGTGGTCTTTCAAAAGGGATTTACTTGTATACGATAAAAACAGACGAATACTCAGCAACCCGAAAAATGATTATACAAACTGAATAGTTAAGGAATGTACAAGACATGTTAGCTGCTGGGCATGTTTAATGTTTTTCTTTTAATAAGTCCCTTA
>CAYWBC010000091.1:0-14458 GCA_964456285.1 uncultured Bacteroidales bacterium | reverse complement strand
TCCAACTGTCAAATACTGCACATACAGCACCCCAAAGTTGTTCCCATGGATCGGTTGGGAAATCATGTCCGGTTTGTTTTTTAACTGCAGCTTTAAATTGTTTCACTAATTTTTTAAGGTCAGCAACATCAAGCTCAGTATCATCATGAACGCCTTTGGCTTCTTTCACTTCTTCCATGATCTCTTCGAAGGGATCAATATCTTCTTTCGATTCGGGTTTCATTCCCAGAACAACGTCACCGTACATTTGTACAAACCGGCGGTAAGAATCCCATGCAAACCTGTCATTGCCTGATTTTTTGGCTATACCTTCAACTGCAACATCATTTAACCCTAAGTTAAGAACTGTGTCCATCATTCCTGGCATGGATACTCTTGCACCTGAACGAACAGATAATAATAATGGATTTTCAGCATCGCCAAATTTGGCATTCATTATTTTTTCAACATAAGCAACTGCTGCTACTACTTCTTTTTTCAGAAGACCAACAACTGTATCTTTTCCTTGTTGGTTGTATTCAGTACATACATCAGTTGTAATAGTAAATCCGGGAGGTACAGGAACTCCAATTAAGTTCATTTCTGCTAAGTTGGCTCCCTTGCCACCCAAAAGGTTCTTCATATCGGCTTTTCCTTCTGCTTCTTTATCACCGAATGTGTAAACGCGTTTTACATCAGACATCGTATTATTAAATTTTTAAGTTATTATAAGTTGGAAATCAATCACTTTTTTTGAAAGATCACAAAGGTACCTAAATATTTCTTAACTCCTAAAGCTGTAAATGAAATTTTGTTTAAGTTATAAGTACTCATTTTCAGTATTTAGCGATGATTGACGAATGAATAAAATTATAGGTTTATTTTCCCGGGTCTTGTTCAATTTTTTCCAGATGAAAATGTTCATCGGCAGGAGGTAAGATAATAGAATGATAAAAATCTATAAGAGTTTCTGGTTCTATAAATATTGCCGCTGGCAATCAAATCGAATTTTCCTTACTTAAAACTCCTGCTTTTAGTAATTCTCTCATTACCGTTTCAGTAATATCCCTTTTAACCCAAATTCATAACGAATATCCATTACTTAAGCTTTTAGACGTATCTTATTGCATAGCTTATCGCGCTGAATCAATGAATGCGGTTGAATATTTATAAATCAATTGAATATTCAAAACTTAAATAAATGACGAAACTCAAACTGTGTATTAACAAAATTCTTAATTTCATCAAAATTATTATTTAAAGTTGACGCAAATAGGTTTTTATAGAATATATTCCTATGTGATTAACATTTATTCAGGATTACATGTTTATTAACGGATTGTAATATTAAAATTCAGTGGCAAGCTCTAATAAATTCGGAACCTTCGGAGGTGTTTTTACTCCCTCGATCCTAACCATTCTTGGGGTTATAATGTATATGCGTCTTCCAATGATAATTGGGCATGCCGGATTGTATGCAACCATTGGCATTATAGTGGTGGCTCATATTATATCAATAACTACCGGATTAAGTGTTTCATCCATTGCTACCGACAAGAAAGTTGAAGCCGGGGGAACCTACTATATGATATCACGTAGCCTTGGTCTTCCAATTGGAGGTACGCTTGGCCTTGCGCTTTTTGTCGGCTTGTCTTTCAGTGTGAGTCTATACCTTATTGGATTTTCTGAAAGTTTCCTTGGTACTTTTGGGTATGAGATCAGTAAAGATAATATACGAATTGCAGGGACTGCCATTTTGTTACTGGTTACTATTATTACTTTTATCAGCACATCGCTTGCGCTGAAAACCCAGTATTTTATTATGGCAGCGATCTTTCTTTCGCTCTTGTCCATTTTTTTTGGTAAGCATGATTTTGCTCCTGTTCATCCTGCCATAGCAATTCCCGGAGGTACTGTGGGCTTAATGGTATTGTTCGGCATTTTCTTTCCGGCTGTAACAGGATTTGAAGCAGGTGTTTCTATGTCGGGAGATTTGAAGGATCCTAAAAAGTCCATTCCCCTCGGTTCCATTTCAGCCATTGCTGTAGGATTGGTGGTTTACATAGGCCTGGCTTTTTACTTCAGTTATACCGTTCAGGCCGATAAGCTTGCAAATGATCCTCAAATACTAATGAAAATATCCAGGGTTCCACAGCTTGTAATTGCCGGGATCTGGGGTGCAACATTGTCCTCTTCCCTTGGAAGCATTCTGGCAGCTCCAAGAATATTGCAGGCAACAGCTCTTGACCGGATTACGCCCCGTTTTTTTTCCAGGGGTAAAGGAAAAACCAACGAACCACAAAATGCACTATTACTTACATTTGTAATTGCTGAAGCTGGAATTCTGATCGGCGAATTGAATATCATCGCCCGAATAGTATCTATCTTCTTTATCACTACCTATGGATTTTTAAACCTGAGTTGTGCTTTCGAAGCCATGACCAGTGCCGATTTCAGGCCTGCATTTAAAACGCCTGTCTGGGTAAGCTTGTTAGGATCTGTTGCAGCAATGATTGTGATGATACAACTGGATTTTCTTGCCATGGTGGGGGCAACCATTATTTTGGGAGCACTTTATACTTACCTGAAACGAAAGGAACTGGTGTTGCAAACCGGCGACGCCTGGAGCAGTATTTGGGCTTCGCTGGTGAAAACAGGATTGAAGCGTCTTAAAAAGAATAAGCTTCAAAATCGTAATTGGAGGCCGAACATTATTATGTTTTCAGGAAGTGCCGGCGATCGTCCTGCCCTTATTGAAATGGGGAAAAACATTTCCGGTAGATTTGGTTTGATAACGGGTTTTCAACTGGTTCAGACAAAAGATCCTGTTCTTGTGAAGCATACTTTCAATAATGAGGATGCTGATACGGATGAGTATTTTATAAATGTGCATCAATGTCATGATATTTACAGCGGCATGGATGAAGTTTTTAGGGTATATGGCTATTCCGGAATGGAGCCAAATAGCATTTTGATGGGATGGAGCCGAAATCAGGCAAATAAGAAAGATTTTCTACAGATGATTGACCGCCTGGTAAAAAACAACTTCAATTCACTATTCTTATCGAATAACTCTGACAAACAGATACTCAATAAGAAAATTGATATTTGGTGGAGCGGATGGGGAAGCAACCTTAGTTTCGGGCTTAACCTGATACGTCATATCACAGGCACATCCTATTGGAAAGATGCTGAATTGAGAATATTCCTTGTTACCGATGACTCAGCATTGATCGATTCACTCTATCACTCAATTCGAAAGATCCTAACATCTTACAGAATAGAGATGGAGATAAAAATTATTAACAATGCCATTGAACAACTGTCACGTAATAGTTTAATTATTAGGGAATCGGCCAGAACAGAATTAAGCATTATTGGCATCCCCGACAACAAGTTTGATAAGCTTGAAAAAATGTATCAGGAAGTGAATGAACTGGTAGATCATCTTGGTAAAATACTCTTCATTAATGCTTCCGATAATTTTGAAACTTTTGATTTGCTTGACAATTCATTGCGTATTGCAAGCCAGGAGCTAAACAAAAAGGATGAAATTGAAATACCGGAACTTAAAAAGTCCGTATATCCTGAAATTGCCCGTGAAATCGTGGAATTGGATAAAAAAGGTATGGCAAACCTTAATGCTCTTTTTAATACTGTTTTTGTAACCGGCTTTAGGGAGTGCCTTTATCTGGTTCAGGAAGTAAGCAATGCAGGAGAATCTGTAGCCAACAACCTCGAGAAATTGATTCATTCAAAGGAAAAATTCCAAAAAGAGAAAATACTTTCAAAGCTCAGAAACGATTTCTTTTTCAATGCGCGGAGGATGATGGTGAATTACCTCGACGAAAAGCTGGTTAGCCGTAAAGAAATGTTTGAAAAGGGATTGGCCGAATATCTGGAAACTCTTGATGAAACAATAAATGCCCTGCCAAAAAAACTCATAATCAGGCACAGCCGAATTGAATTTCAGAAAGCAATTAGTGATTCAAATAAACTCAAAAGGTTCAAGAGAAGAAGCTTGTTTCTGAATCCTTTCTCAAAAAACATCTCAATCCGGGCTAAGTTTCAGAAAATTTCCAAATACTATCTTTTTGATAATAGGTTAAGTCATCTAAAGAATTTGTTATCTGAATTCCAGAATTTTGACATGGCATTTCTGGCACAGGTGCGAAATTATTTAACTCACATCATTGAGATACTGGAAACCCTTGAAAAGGAAATCGAAAAACCAAAAGGCTCAGTTTCAGATTTAACTGAAATAAAACAGGAAATAACTGAACCTACTCAGATCATGGATAAAAATATCAAGGAGTTGATGAACTCAATGGATCATGATCTGCATTTCGAATATAGGAATGCTTGCCAAAAACTTAGTGATGATTTGGAAAAACTAAGGCTTAAGCGATTGACTAAAGAAAATAGAAAGTCTTCTAAGTTTTATCGGTCCTTGCATTCCGAAATTATAGAATTCAGTGAAGTATGGTATGATAAACTGAAGAATAATACTAACCGGATCTACCTGGATTTACTTATAAAAGCCACAAGAGACAGAATTTCCCGAGAAATTGATGATATTATTTTCAGCGTTTCCAAGCAAGTGAGTGCAGAATTGCTGAATCCGATAAAGCAGTTAAGGAAAAAAGTTGAGGGTTCTGCAAATAATTCCTCAGATACCAGCCAGATCTTTGAATTTCAGGTTGGCTTTAAGTTAGACCTTTTGCAGGATACAGAAAGCCTGATTACCGATGTTCACAAGATAATTGATACTCTTCCGGAGGAAATTCAGATATCAGATAATTCACCTGTTGATATTCTTCCGGGTGTTTCGGCAGAGCAAGAATCGAAAATATTAATCATACCTGTTCAAAGGATAGTAAGGCACTATGTTGACTCATTGTTATTATCACCCCTCTCAACTTTACTTGGAAGTATTAATGATGATTTGAAAAAGCAGGAATATCTGGTAAAAGATCATTTGAGTCTGATGGAATTTGAGCAGGAAAATCTTGATAAGAATGATGCAGATTATAGAGAACGATATAATGGAATTATTAAGGATACTTTGAATGAATTGGAGAATGAAGAGGATGGCATACAGCAGATTCTTATAAAGCTGGGTAATGAAATTGAACATATGATAGAAATGGCTTTTGAGCCGGCATCCTCGCACTTGATTGTTGAAAGCAGCCAGAAAATTACACACATTATCAGAGAATATCAGGGGAAACAAACTGTTAGTAAATTTGGAGCATTGCGTCAAAATATCAAGAAATACATTAAATCAAAAACAGTTAGGCTTTTGTATTCTCAAAGCGAAGGCATTTTGTTTGCACGCAAACTTTCTATAGACGAGAACATTAAATCATCCTACGAGGAAATAGCAGAATTGTTAGAAGAAATTGTTCCCGATCCTGATATCCAATCAAAAATACCTTCTTATTACCAGAATTTATTTAGTGGAAAATCGAGTATTGGTGAAGATTTCTGGATCGAAAGGACTGAAGAGCAGGAAAGCTTTGAAAGAGCTTTAAATCGTTATAAACGATTCAAAAAAGGTGGCATTATTATTTATGGTGAACGTGATTGTGGAAAAACAGCTTTAAGCAAATACCTTTGCAGAAAACATTTCCGGGCTGAACAGGTTTTTCATATTTTCCCTCCTTTACAAGGTTCTGTTGATGTTGAAGTATTTACGAGCATATTGAAGAAATCATCAGGATATTCTGGTTCATCCTCAGAGATTTCTGAATTCTTTCGTAATGATTCGGTTCTGGTTATTCATGATTTGGAGCTTTGGTGGGAAAGGTGTGACCAGGGAGTTGACGTGATTCATACAATTCTTAAAATGATAGAAGACTATAGCAATCAATTTTTAATAATTGTTAATATAAATTCTTATGCGTATAAATTTCTGAATGCTCTTTATAGTATTGAAGACAAGTTCCTGGCGCATATTAGATGCCGGCCATTCGATTCTGAGGACCTTAAAGAACTTATTATGCGCAGACATCGATCCAGCGGATTAAACTTTTCTTTTGGAAAGCGGAGCAATGATCAGGTTTCAGAAATAAAACTTGCTTCTATTTTTAACAGAATATTCCGTATTTCAGAGGGGAATCCGGGTATGGCATTGAATATTTGGCTATGCATGATTAAAAAAATTGAAGATGATGACTTGTTTATGCAGATGCCCAAAATACCCGATTATAGTAGTTTTCAGCAACTGGATGAAGATTGGATGATCATCCTTGCTCAGATTGTGTTGCACAAAAGAGCAACAATTGAAAAATTAGCCTGTATTTTAGGTATGGTACAATCTGAAATTCAACCCCATATTAGTTCTATGTTGATGTGTGGTTTAATAGTTGAAAGAAATTCAGAACTGTATATTATTAACAGTTATCTGAATAATGCCATCAGTGAAATACTTACTATGAATGAACTTATTTAACAGGTATTAAAAATGAAAGTTCTGGTTGTAATTGCATCTATTATCGGCACGCTATTATTGGTAAGAATTGCTGAAATGCTTCTGCGGTTTTTTATTGGCAGCAGACAAAGATTGAAATTTATATTAATGTATTTTCCTGTCCTTGAGCTTACTGCAATACTGCTGATTGTATTTTGGGCTATCGATTATTTATTTTCCTCAAAATCCTACTATTACATTATTATATTAAGTCTTATCATCAGTTTCATAGCCCTGATCTCATGGTTTGTTATTCGGGATTTCATTGCGGGAATTGTTTTTCGTACACAAAACAATTTTAACCGCGGGGCTTCAATGAAATTCGGAGAAATTGCGGGTAAATTAATATCTATGCGCACAAGCCATATTGTTGTTGAAACAGAGGAAGGAAGGATAATTAAAATACCTTATTCCCGCATTATTGGCGAAATTGTTTCTGAACATCCTGAAGAGGGTGTACGTGAAGATAGTGTAATAGGGCTCAAAGTAAAAAAGAGTAAAAAATGGAATGAAACAGAAGCATCATTAAAAAATACCATACTGAATTCTCCATGGCGGTTGCTTAGCAGTGAACCAAAAATAAAGCTTCTTTCGGAGCAAGATAAGTATTACGAAATTGAGATTCATGTGAGAACTCGTAGCAAAAAACACGAAGAGAATTTAAATACTTTTCTTTCGAATAAGTTTGAAAAGGAATAGTCATTTTGGAAACTTATCGGAAATTTTTTACCCTATAATCATTAATTAAACAATCACTTATCCTGAACTATTTTCTCGGGTGATGCTCAATAATTGCCTGGCGAAGGTACTCACGGTCAAGATGTGTATAAATTTCGGTGGTAAGTATGGATTCGTGCCCCAGCATTTCCTGCACAGCACGCAGATCCGCCCCTCCTTCAACAAGATGTGTGGCAAAAGAATGCCGAAATGTATGTGGACTGATGTTCTTATCAATTCCGGTGGCTATTGCCAGCTCTTTAACGATCGTATAAATCATTATCCTTGTCAATTTCTTTCCTCTTCGGTTAAGAAATAAAATATTTTCTGAATGTTTATCAATGCTTTGTTTGTTCCTGAAATTCTCAAGATAATGCCTGATCTCTTTTAAAGCTATTCCTCCAATGGGAACAAGTCTTTCTTTTTCTCCCTTTCCTTTTACTCTGATAAAACCTTCAGCAGCATATACATCCGTTAATTTAAGGTCAACAAGCTCTGAAACACGAAGTCCACAGCCATAAAGTGTTTCAATTATTGCTTTGTTTCTATGTCCTTCGGGTTTGCTCAAATCAATGGCCAGTACTATTCGGTCTATTTCTTCAACCGATAGAGCAACTGGCAGTTTTCTTCCAAGTTTGGGTGATTCAAGAAGAGAAGAAGGATTTTCCTGTAGGACATTTGTGTATTGCAAAAATTTAAAAAAAGTTTTTATTGCTGAAATATTTCTGGCCTGGGTGCGGGGAGAAACATTTAGTTTAGCCAACCAGACTACATATTCCTGCAAATCACTTAATGTAAGAGCATTTATATTTTCAGGAATTGAGTTTATACTGATAAATTCAAATAATCGGGTGATATCATGAACATAAGCCTCAATGCTATTTGCAGAAAGATTTTTTTCAAGCTGCAGATGGTTCTTAAAATCAACTGTATGAGTTTCCCATTCATTCATTATCGTTTTCCTCTGCTTTGATGTATTGTGCTTGTGAAAGTATGCAATTGTGCCCTTAAATGAAAGTGAATATTCTTCACAAAAGCTACACTGTTCAGAAATAGCAAGATTTGCCGGAAGTTAATATACAAGTTCTACGAGTGATATTATGATTCTTAGAAGTATCTTCTACTTTCGCACGAAACTGAATTAATACCTGTAATTCAATGAAAAGTGAGGCTATTTTTATAATTTCGTCTTTACCATTTGTATTAAAATGAAGGCGCGAATTCTCATTATTATTGGATTATTCTTTCTTAAGGCTGCTCATGCGTTGCATCCTATACATGTTTCTGTTGTGAACATGGATTTCTTTAATGATTCCAATATGATAAAATATTCAATATGTTTATATTATGAAGATTTTCAAAGTCTTATTAATTTCAAATACAATACAGTAATAAATTTCAATCGTCAATACAGAATGACTTTTGAGGAAAAGAAATCAATACTTGATTACATAAATTCTACATTTTTATTGAAAAGCTCTCAAAATAAAGCCTTAAGTTCAGAGTTTTTAAACTGGAAGGTTGAAGATGATTTGGTCTGTTTGTATTTTAGTATTAAGGATTTTAAAGAAATTGATGAGCTTATCATAGAGAATAAACTTATGCTGGATCTTTTTATCGATCAAAAAAACTTACTTATTCTTAATATTGGGGATAAGCAGGAGGGGTATGAGTTTAATAAAAGAGATGAATCGTATACCGTAATGCTAAGAAATGATTAAGGTTTATTCCATACTGTTGCTGTTATTTTGTCTGGTGACTGATGTCTTTTCTACTCATAACAGGGCAGGTGAGATTACTTACAGGCATTTAGGAGGATACACCTACGAATTTACAATTATAACTTACACATACGTGTATTCTGAAGCGAACAGACATGAGCTGACAGTTTCATGGGGAGATGGATCGTCCTCTGTTGTTAGCAAAGTACCCTATGACCCATTCATACGTATACCAAATACTGACTATTACATCAATACTTATATTGCAACTCATACTTATCCAGGGGCAGGAATTTATGAAATACTAATGGAGGATCCCAACCGAAATGCAGGTGTGAACAATATTCCGAACTCGGTAAATACAATATTTTCTGTAAAAACTACTATGATGATAGGTTCAAATATCGGTTCAAACAATACACCGGTATTGCTTAATCCGCCTATTGATAAAGCAGCAAAGGGTCATATATTTATTCATAATCCGGGAGCTTTTGACCCTGATGGTGACAGCCTTTCATATAAAATAACCTATTGCACCGGCGCAAATGGAGATTCAATTGAAGGCTATCTTCTTCCGCCGGCATCAGATACCCTATTAATTGATGCTGTTCAGGGTGATTTGCAATGGATAACTCCAACTGAAGTTGGAGTTTATAACATTGCGATTTATGTTGAGGAATGGCGAAAAGATTTACGCATTAGCCGCATAGCACGTGATATGCAGGTTGATGTATTTGAAACAGATAATAATCCACCTGTAAATTCTGGTATTCCTGATTATTGTGTTCTTGCCGGTGACACTATTGATATTTTTATTGAAGCAACAGATGCCGACAATGATCCAATGGAGCAGTCTCTGGGGGGTGGTCCCTTTTATATCGACAGTTTGGTTCAATTTGACATACTTTCCAGTACCAACGGATATATTAGTTCACAATTCAGATGGATTACCAATTGTTCACATGCAAGAAAACAGCCGTATACACTTGTTTTAAAAACGGAGGATATTAATGACGATATACAACTTGTTGATATAACTAGTTTTAACATTCGTGTATTACATAAGGCTCCACAAAATCTTGAAGCAATGTCGGGGAGTGATACAATCAGGATAGAATGGACCCCTTTAAACTGTGGCACTCCGGCCGGATACAAAATTTTCAGGAGGTTAGGCAGTTACAATTATATTCCTGATAGTTGCGAAACAGGACTGCCTTTGTATACTGGCTATGAATTTCTCGATTATGTTACCGGGGCTTTCACCAATTCATATACCGACGATAATCTGGGAGAAGGACTTGTGCCGGGATACGATTATTGTTACCGCATTACTGCTTATTATGATGATGGAGCCGAAAGTGTAGCTTCTGAAGAAGTGTGCACAACATTAATAGCCGGAACGCCGGCAATTCTAAAGGTAAGTGTTGCCAGTGATGATGAGGCAAATGGTGAAATTGAACTTGCATGGGCTGTTCCGCAGGACCTTGATCCAATAAATGACGGGCCTTACAGATATGAAGTACTAAGAATGGATCCCGGTGAAGAAAGCTTTACTTCTGTAATAATTATTCCTAGTACAGATTTAACTGATACAACATATACTGATACCGGACTTAATACTCTGATTTATCCTTATACATATTCAGTGGTGTTGTATGATAATCTCAATGGGAATTGGGTTCAATTGCCCGGCAATGAAACTGCATCTTCTCAATACATTGTTATTGATGGAGCAGACAATGAATTGATTCTAAACATGAAAAAGAGAAGTCCGTGGCTAAATCATCAGTATGAAGTTTTTAGAAAAAATATGACTTCAGAAGTTTTTGAATCTATAGGAGTTACTGAAGAATCGGAATTTATTGATTCAGGATTGCAAAATAACCAGGAGTATACTTACCGCAGCATTGGAGATGGAACCCGCCCGATATATAACAGGATTTATACGATGCAAAACATTTCTCATCTGGCTACTGGTATACCCATTGATACTATTCCTCCTTGTTCTCCGGATTTGTTTGTAACATCTGAATGTGATAGTCTTGATGGATATAATTATCTTACATGGAATGATCCTGAAGAATGTGATGATGACGACATCGTTGCTTATATTGTTTACGGCCGTGATTCATTGTATGGTGAATTTAATGTGATGGATACTCTGGCAAATAACATTCACCAGTATACTGATCTTGCTGAGACTACTATTGAAAAATGTTATGCGGTAACAGCCATCGACTCATTTTATAATGAAAGTCCGAAAATTCCGTTTTGTGTGTACAACATTTGTGGATATTTTAGTCTGCCAAATGCATTTACTCCAAATGCTGATGGTGTAAATGACATCTATACCTCATGGAATTTAAATGATTATGTTAAAAAGGTGAATATGAAAGTTTACAATAGGTATGGCAAAGAAATATTTAAAACAGAAAACCCGGATATTCAATGGGATGGTCGATACCAGGCAAATGGAAAGTTAGTTAGTTCTGGTGTTTACTATTACCTATGCGATGTATATGAACCCAGAATAACCGGGACGGTAGTTCATACATTAACAGGGTTCATTCATGTTTATTCAGGCAATGATAACATTAAGGCAGAATAATGAAAAGGGCATTTATCATATCTGTTATATTAAGCTTGTTCTGCTGCTTTTCTGAAGCACAGACTGCCGATAAAGATGTTATTCATGCATTCGGATTTTATGAATCAGGAAAGTATAAAGAAGCGATAACAGCCTTCGATCAGGTAATCGATAATTACGACACATATGTTCAGAAGTGTACCTACTACCGTGGAATTTCAAAATACAAACTGCAAAAATATACCGATGCTAAATATGATTTTCAACTTGCATTAAAATCAGGATTTCCTGAGGCAAATTTGTGGTTGGCACGAATAGAGGTTCATTTCGGGCAATTCAATGATGCTGCTTATTATATTGAGAAATACTTACTTAATACCAAACACCCTGATATTGATCAAATAAAGAAGGATAGTGTTTTTAAGAAACTTCATGATACTGAAGAATGGTTTTCTCTTTGGCAGAAAAATCTAATCTCTGATGAAAGTAAAATTCACGAGGAGGTCAATTTCTATTTGAATAGAAAGAATTTTGTAAAGGCCCATGAAATTATTGAGGGCAATTTGAGTAAAGGGTACGATGAGGTTTCCTTGTACATGCTAAATAGTGAAGTTTATTTTCAGGAAGGGATATATCAACTTGCATTAAATGAAATCAATAGGGCAATTTCGCTTCAACCAGAAAATGCTGAGCTTTTGAGGAGAAAGGCCAAATATTTGATTCACTTAGATAAGAATTATGATGCAGTTGAAATTCTGACAAAAGTGTTGGAGAACGATCCGGGAGATTTTGCTTTGCGTTTCGAGAGGGCAAATGCTGCTTTTAATGCAAAAAATTATGAACTGGCAGAGAATGATAATGCTATTTACATGAAGTATTTTGAAACACCTGATGCTGAATTTCTGATGGGGCAGATATTGTATGAAGAAACAAGATACCTTGATGCTCTTAAATATTTCAACAGACTGTTGGAAGCGGATACTTCTGAAGCAAAATACTTTCTTGCACGCGGCATGACTTATTTTCAGACCAGGACCTATAAGTTTGCGGCTTTTGATTTATCTATGAGCCTCGATCTTGAGCCAAATGATGCACTGGCTAATTTATACCTGGGCATTACACAACATCACTTGGGCGATAATACCTTATGTTGTTACTATCTGAAACGTGCAAAAAATTTTGGTGAACTGTCAGCGATAAATTACCTCCAGAAATATTGTGATAAAATAGAAAGGCCCTGAATGAAATCAGGGCCCTTTTTATTTTCAGTTTTGATTGTTCTTAGAATTTAAATCCAACGCCTATATTAAATATGGCCATATCATAAACATAAATTTCACTCATCACGCTAAATTTATCCGTAAGATAATATTTTGCGCCAACAAATACCGTAAAAATAAAATCTGTGCTGTTTGAGAAATAAGCATAATCTGCTGAATAGGTTCTTATTTTAAAACCCAAACCAACACCTCCGTAAGTATCAAGTTTATCTACAAATTGATAGTGGTAGGTTGCACGGGGCAGGATTGAAATGTCGGTTTCCTTGAAATCGTTGCTTGTTGCGTAATAATTTCCAAATTTATAGGTATTAATCCCAAAAATAGCACCAACACCAAATACACCAGGTCCCCAATGGTCAATAAGTGCATAATCGGCACCGACTGCAATTAAAGGCAATCCCATTTTATAATAACTCGAATAATACCATGCAGTACCAAATCCTACGGTCATCTGTACATCAAAGTCACCCTGCTCAAAGCTTTGTGCGTTTAGATTTGTTGTTGTGAATGAAAGTGCACACAAAGCAAATAATGTAATAAGAATACTGTTTCTTAATTTTTTCATAGGTTGAATATTTAGTAGTTAAATTATTTTGAAATTATATAATGCAAGTTATACAAATGATTTCCAAATTTAACAATCATAGAATTGCTTTTTTTGAGAATTTATAAACTATAACGCACGAAGAGACATTTTGTTTTCCTGAAAGTTGCAAAGCAACGACTATTTCTTAAGAATCATGAATGTTATTTCTTAGTTCGGAAAGAAAATTTTTCATTTCCTCAGAATCTTTGTTTTTAATTATTTTCTTAAGCTGTTCCATCTTGTTGCTGATGCTGTCTAATTGCTCAAAGGTATAAGGACTAAATAATATTTCTGCCAGCAGATAATCATCTTCCGATAGCAGACCTTTCGCAATTTCAAGATGTTTCTTAAATGTAGTTCCGGGGGCCTCCTGTTGCTTCATACAGGCTGCAAAAACCATGCTTGAGGCAAAGGGAACGGATAGAGAGTAGGCAATTGTTTTATCATGGTTGATGAAGGTATATTCGAAGATTCTAATGCCAAATGACTGATAAAAATTCCTGAAAAACTTTTTTCCTTCCTCATCAGATTGTTCAATTATTATTGCGCTTTGATCTTTCAACTCCTTAATGTTTGCAAAGGTTGGCCCGAACATAGGATGCGTGGAGACAAATTTCCTCCCGGAATTAAGATAGAAGTCCCTCACAGGAGTTTTTACAGATGTAATATCTGCCAATATACACTCATTGGAAATATGAGGCAGGATTTCTTCAAATGCCTGAATAGTAAACTGCAGGCTGACAGCATTGATCACCATGTCCGGATCAAATTTTTTTATTTCCTCAAATGATAGCAATCTGTGACTATTAAACAGATACTTTAGCTTGGATTTATCTTTATCGAATACCCCCACTTCATAGTCAAGGCACAAAGACTCAACCAGCCATGATCCCATATTTCCTGCACCCAATACCAGTATTTTTTTCATCTTGTTTATTCAATTACTTCTTTGCGTTCTTAGCGCCTTCTTAGCGTTCTTTGCGGTTAAAGATTAAAAAAGTAACCGCAAAGGTCGCCAAGTTTCTCGCAAAGGCCACAAAGTAATGTCAGAAAATGAGTGTAATTACTTCTTTGCGTTCTTAGCGCCTTCTTAGCGTTCTTTGCGGTTAAAGATTA
>CAYWBC010000090.1:9994-15536 GCA_964456285.1 uncultured Bacteroidales bacterium | reverse complement strand
GCCCCCATTGGTACGATGAACTTGGGCCTTCACCGTTTATATAAACATTTGGCGAAAAATCACCATTATCTACTCCTCCTGTAAATGAGTATATATAGTATTTTTCACCTACGCCAATTGAATCTGTACTTACAGTGACCACTCTTTGATCGGTACCCTTGTTAACAACAATCAATGCGGTTTCACCTGATGAATATGTTGAAGCATAACAAAGTATATTTGAATAGGATGAAGCTGTGGTAATTGCCAGATCACCAATTATTTTTTGTAGGTAAGTCAGGTAATAAAATTCCGCATGAGGATGATTCAAATAGTTAGCATCATCACCACCATAAAACATGGTTGTTGCACCGGAAATCAGCAACCATCTTGCACCTAATCCGAAATTGTTTTTAACTAATTCGCAGATGAGAACAACCGCCTGAATGCCGTTTATATAAGATACCGATGCCTCATCGTTTCCACCCCCCATATTATATTCGGTTAAAGCTACTGGTTTTGGATAGGCTTCTTTATCAATGAAATCCTGTTTTATAAAATCCATGTTCTGTTTAAGATTTGTTTGCGCACCGTTCAGGATATTGTTTACACTTGAATTATCGAAATAGTTATGTATAATATAAAAATCCGCAGAATCACTTATTTCCCGAAAGGCTCCCTCGTTCCAAGTCCGGTCCACAAAATTCCAGCTTGTCTCACCATTTACGACAATCTGTGCGCCAATGTAAATGGTATCTCCAATTTCCGCAGCGGCTTTTCTCATGGAATCGGCGAAAACCTTAAAATGTTGTCCATACAGTTCCCCAGTAATGATCTGAGGTTGTCCGTCCTGGTTGACTGCTGTATCAATGATCCATCCATATTCCCAGGGGCCGCCGTTTTCATTACCAATTTCCCAGAACTTTGTCCGGCCGGCATCAAAACGCACCCAGTCGGCAGCAAGATGTGCAGCTTGCGCTACCGGATTTGCGCTTGTTCCATAACGTGCATACCCGTAATTAACAGTTATTAATCCCTGAGATACATCACTATTAGCACGAAGTGTATAATACTGGTCGGGTGTGGTCTGCCAACCTCCCTGTCCTGTTTGTGCCCAAAATTTGACCTTTGTTGCAGTTTGAGTTGTTTGATTATAGGTTGTGCCGTCATAGATTGAATCCGGAAGATCAGATGGCAATCCATTCCAAAAATACCCATCTGACCAACTTCCACCGGGAAAACGAATGAGAGTCGGTGCAAGATATTCAACACCTTCGACTAACGTAGGATTATCATGAGCCCCTGCCCAGGCTGCAATTGCATTTCCATATACATACTTAGAAATCTTTCCGATAGTATCCCCGGTTAAAGAAACTTTAACTGAAGGCCTTTGAGCTGGTTTTTCTGCAACAACAGACTCAGGTTTCACCGCTGTGTCCGGTTCATAATCATATAGGAAACAATTAGTATCACTCTGTCCATAAAGAGAAGAGTTGATTATCATAAAAGTTCCCAGTAATAATGAATAAATTTTCGAGTTCATAACGTTTTCTTTTCTTTATATTTTGTATGAAGTTTAATTATGATATATGGAATCCACTTATTTCAATTCAATAAACTCAGGTTCGTAAGGTGCAATAGTAAAGTTGCCTTTGTAATTTTTGTCAAAAAGGATGCTGCGCGAATTCCCTTTTATTTGGATCACTTTTGGTTCACTGCTGACATTCAGATATAAGAAATGGTTTTTATCGATCTGCCTTGCCATTACGCTATCAGGTACTTCCGGGCCTTTTTTTATGGAAAGTTCGCTAATCAAATCGTCCAGTAGAGGGTTTAATACTTCCCCTCTTGCAGGAAGACCTATATAAATTGCTTTCCCTTTTCCATATTTATTAGCAGTAATAACAGGATAATCTTTATCCAGGCTGGTTATATTTCCGAGGACTTCAGCACCTTGGGGTTCAATTATATCAAAACGGGGGGATTCAGATTCAATATTTTTGCCTTTATAATTCACCTGAACGTTTTTCTTTTTATATGAAATTCTTGAAATTTCATTCATATTTTCAAATTCTTCATAGCCCCCTAACCGGATTCCAAAAGCATCACTTAATAAGCCCGGACGAGTACTTGCAAATACCTGGCTGGAAGTATCCACAAATGCCGAATAACTTGTCATTATTGCAGTACCTCCATTATATATGTAATCACTAATTTTTTTGGCTGTTAATGGATCCATGACTGTAACACCTGGAATGATCAATAATTTATATTTCAGGTCGCTACGGCTAATATCAAGCATTCGTACATCCATATTACGGTTGAAGAACTGGTTAAAACAGGTCCCGACCTGGCCATCGTGCTGTTCCGGGAATGAGTAACTCACAATCTGGCTTGGGAATGAGAATGCCAATCCAACTTCAGCCTGCAGTTTGTAAGGTAAATATTTTTCAATTTTTTTAAATTCCGAGGCAATTTTTTTGTATTCATAGTATTTGCGGTTTGGAATACCATCCCAATCAACCAGGCCTTGCAAGTATTGTTCTTCGCCAGCCCACATACTTTGCCATGTCCATCCGCAAACCATTTGGTTTCCAAACATCAGGGAGGCATAAGCCTGCTTTCTGCATGAATTGGGAACAGCAGTCATGGTTGTAAATTCGTTACACCAGAAAGGATTTGTGCTTTCATATTGAATACGCACAATGCCAAATGAAGCCCATAAAATACCTCCCAGGCTAGTTAAGGATGGGCCAGCATAAAATCCCTCACCGCCACGTGTCATTTTATCTGAATATGCAATTGGGGCATAGTCAAAATACTTCGTCCAGCTGAAATACCATGCATTAGTGTTTACCAGAGCATTGGGTGCGTTGGTATTTACTATATCAATGACTTTAAAGAGTAATTGATTGATCTCGTCCGAAACAAAACGTCTGAAATCGAGCATTCTTTCGGGCACATCGTTATAGTGAGATGACACAGGAAAGCCAATTTCATCCCATTGGTTGATCTTTCTTGACCAGCGTTGCCCTGCCCAGGCTTTGTTCAGATTATCTATAGTTCCATATTTTTTACTAAGCCATGCAATGTATCTTTGCCTGGCTGTTTCAGAATATGAAATTTGACCGTCCCCTGATTCGTTGTCAATACCAAATGCCAGCAGTGCAGGATGATTTGCATATTGTTTTGTCATTACATCAGTGAAACGCAAAGCATACTTCTGGTACATCGGGTCGCCAATGTCTTCCATGTAGCGATGATTTGGGTACAATATATCACCATTCTTATCGGTAATACTAATGGATGGGTATTTGTGGTGCAACCAGATCGGGGCAGGCCGGATTGCTATATCGAGGATTACTTTTATATCTGCTTCTGCCATCATATCCATTACGATATCAAACCATTCAAAGTCGAATTTTCCTTCTGAAGGTTCGTAGCTATCCCAAGCCAAATGTCCCATTCGTACGACATTTAGTCCGGCGGCTTTCATCAACTCAATATCTTTTTTGATTTTT
This sequence comes from uncultured Bacteroidales bacterium, assembly GCA_964456285.1. Classification (GTDB taxonomy): domain Bacteria; phylum Bacteroidota; class Bacteroidia; order Bacteroidales; family UBA10428; genus UBA10428. The sequence goes on along the minus strand of CAYWBC010000090.1, from coordinate 12,036 downwards.
TCAGGATTCTTATCGTCATGTGGATGATAGTTAGCACCTACATAAAGCTCCTGTGCATGTATCTTCAGCATTACCAGGAAAAGAATTCCAGTAGTTGCTAAAATAGTTCTAAATAGTGATTTCATTTTTCTATCAATTACAGGTTTTAAAAAGGAAGGCTCTCATGGTGAAACAATCCAATCATGAAAGCCATTCCACACCTTTCTACCTAGGAAAGTTTTTCTTTAGATATAATAGATTTCATTTATATCATGCTAATAAATAATTAGTTTTTGCATATATACTTTGGTAGCAAAACATGCTTTCACTAAATAAATTCCTGGTCTTAAACCAGATACATCAATATTTACATTTGACTCTCTCCTACTGTTTTCATGAACTAAAATTTTTCCTTCAGCGGAAACGATTATAATTTCCTCAATACTGTGATTCGAGTCAAATTCAATATGTATATAGTTATGAGCTGGATTTGGGTATATTCCTAGATCATTGCTAAGAGGTTCAATTACACCCAAACTGCTTTTCCAGTCAAACTGATACCAGTTTAGGTTAGTACCGTCTGAATTAAATGTCAATTTCATTGTATGCTGGCCTTCACTCAAAGCCATATCAGTTGTATAGCTTTCCCATACCTGCCAATCCGCCGTCGCTGGGAATGTAACATTTTTTAAAAATGCTTCGTTGATGCTTACATCAAAATCGCCTGCCCATCCTGCATGCCTTATAGTAACATCATATATCCCGACTGCAGTAATATCCAGAACATAGGTTATCCAGTCATCCACATCAACAAATCCAACGTTTTCATCACCATCGACATCACCGGTTGTTTCTGTCTGGATACCAGACATGTCGAGATAATCCTCAGCTTCCATCCTGAATGATTTTCGTTTTCCATTCTGAGTGACCGCAATGGAATCGGCAAGCACACTTTGGCTATACACATAAATTATCCCGGTTCTGGCGGTATCACTCGGATTATCACTAATGCTGTTTACCAGAACAGTTGTAGTTTTACTCCCTTCAGTTTCAGAAATAGTAATCCAATCTGCTGATGGTACCAGTTCCCAGTCGGTATTGCTTTCAATCACTAGCTGTACGTCATTTCCAACTTTATAAGTAAGGTCTATTTTATTTGTGGAAAGGAAAAAAAAAAGCGGCATCGAATCTGTAAAATTCATCAGATATTCGGCCTGAACCGCTCCTGTCAGAAAAGCAAGTACAGCATTTATACCAATAGCTACTTCGTTGGTGGAGTAGCTGCATTCAGAATCCAGATAGGACCCAGCTGAAAATGTAGTAGGATAACTGGAAGCCCCACAATCGGTAACGTTATCGGAATTTGCTCCACCGACCAACATACCCGGAACCGGGTCCGTAACACCGTCGGCACCAGAAATCCGATGATGTGGATGCATGGGGCTTTTTGAACCATATCCCGTGACATAACAGTAGGTAGAGGCATTTTTCCCTAACAAATAATCTAGAGATGCCACGGCTGCATTATAATAGCTGGCATCTCCGGTAATCCTGAAAACTTGCATAAAGAGCATTCCCCAGTTTCCAAATGCATTGTTCCCTGACCAATAGTAAAAATTGCCCGGAATTCGATAAGGGGAAACCGTGACGTGGTTTTTAGTCCCGGATACAGCATCTATCAATTTATTTTTAATCATATCGATATCAGCTATCTGGGTAAGAGAATCCTGGTTAACTATCAAAGACAGCAAACCAAGGGTTCCCACGACAGGCCACCCCGGTAACCCAAACGATTGCTCAAAATTGATTTCCTTATAATAATTTGAATCTTTTGTTGTTATATACAACTCTGATGCACACCATGTAAATTCATCGTCGAAACCGGAATCGCTATACTCTCCAGTGTTTACGGCAGGATATCCACCTTCAGCAGATGGATTATTGAATACAACCTTAGGATTGCTCTTAGCCCACTGCCATGCCATTTCTGCCTTGGCCAGTGCAGAATCGGCCAGTTCCGGATCGTATTTCAGGCTTATGCCCCTGCTGTCTTCTGAGAGGCG
>CAYWBC010000090.1:0-9984 GCA_964456285.1 uncultured Bacteroidales bacterium | reverse complement strand
TACGGGCTGTCATAGCCATAACGGCACCAAAATCAAGGGTGGCTGCCGTACTTTTTGCTGTTACATAACGTGATGTATTCGCTTCAGATGGCATAATGAATCCACTGAAATTGGCATCAGTTGTTTTATTGTATACTCCTCCATCTTCATCCTGCATAGTCATCATCCATTTAATATTCCAAAGAGCTTCATCGAGAATATCAGGTATACTATTACTGCTTTCCGGAATATTAAGATTCAGGGTATCGTAGAATTCTGAATAGGTTTCGTAAGCTGAAAGCAAAGTAAAAACAGTTCCTCCTGAACTAACAATATATTTGTTATAGTCTCCTGCATCGTACCAACCTCCCGGAGTGGAGATAAGAGTACCGGCAGGTCTGTTTGTTGTAGCGGCTGAAGGGAGCACAATAACCATTGTGTCCGGATGTCCTTCTTCTCTTGCCCAGATACCACCGAATTCACATAAAACGGGTGTTGAAGCCCGGTTGAAATAATAATATTTTAGAGAGGCTTTAGACAATTCGGTAAAAACATCAGCGGATATTTGAAATGGGACAGACTTGCCCAAATCGTCAATTACCAGCACATATTCGCCTGAATCGGTCATCATTGTAAAATCGGCCATAGATACATATTCTCCCGATGATGAATAATAGGCCGAAGGCAGGATTTGACCTACAAATACGGTTGTTTGCAGGTCGCTTGTCATTACTTTAAAACTATCCTGTTCTGTATTAATAACTGCAGCAATTTTAATAGAGTTGGGCAAAAACCCAATCTGGTTCAACCTGATATCGTAGCTTAATTCTTGAGCCGTTGTGAATATGCTTATAGGGAACAGCACAAGAATTAACAGTATATCTTTTATCTTCATACTTACAAGAATTTTGTAATCGTTTGGTTTTTAAAGTTTTTTTAGATCCAAAAAGAAAACATCGTTTTCGCGGATATCCAGTTCTTTTGAAAATACCGATCCTGCTTTCACTTTTACCAATTCAGCAGAAACAGGTTTGCCGTTGTTCATCAATTTGATCTGCTCGACCTGTTGTTTGGTAAGCTGACTTGGCCTGCCTAAATCATAATAGCTTGTATAGGCATCGTTACACCGATAACCTACTTTATAAAGTTGTAGCGAATAATTTCCTTCGGGTACACCAGCGATGTTAATTATTAATTTTCCTTTTGCTTTTGCAGGCAAATCACGTATATAGTATTCCTGGTTGTTGACTGAGTCTTCAGGATGGGTATAGGTGAAATCCCATGCCAATACCTGGATATTCCCTTTTGAATCCTTACAAGCCCAGGATGCAAAGTCGTTATTTTCCAGTTCCGTATCACCCAGTTGGTTTAAAAACTTGTAAGCATAGAATACGGGTTTATTGATTCCCTGCGTATTCAACATACCAAAACCTCCGTGAAAAGGAGTAAATCGCGGACCTGCTTCTTCAAAAACATCTGTAAAAACCCAGTATGACATAGATTGGGCTGCATCACCAACCTGTTTAAGTTTTTGCAATACATAGGAAGCTTCGTGATAGCTATCATGTATGGGATCTGTCGGTGTATAGGAAGCACTCCATTCTGTATAATGCAGTTCCAAATCAGGCATTACTGAATTGGTTATTTCCTCCTTCGATCGCAATACATCGCCACTAATCGCAAATTCTTGTGGAGCAAGTATAGTACCTGAATTTCCATATTCATCAAGATATCCCTGATTCACGCCATAAGCATGAGTACTTATAAAGTCGATTGGAATTTCATTTTTAACACAGAAGTCAATCATCTCAGGTTCCCAGGCAGCACCTGCTGTTGCCGGACCACCAATGCGATACTCAGGATTAACACTTTTTATCGCCTGGGCACTGTATTTATACAATTTGAAATATTCTTCCTGTGTTCCGGTCCAGAAACCCGGCGTAAGATTAGGTTCATTCCATACCTCGAAATACCAGGTTTTTACTTCTTCAGCACCATAACGCCCGGTAAAGTGTTGCGCTAGGTTCTTTATAAATGCCTCCCACTTATCATAGTCTTTAGGAGGTGTAACATTGCCTTTCCACCAGAATATGGTTTCCTCACCACTTGCCAGGTCATTTGGCATAAAGCCCAATTCAACAAACGGTTTAATATCTATACTTAACAAAAAGTCGAATAGAGCATCTATATACATATAATTATATCGCGGATTCCCATCCCTGTCCTCTTTGTAAACCCCCATATCATCTGTTAAAAGACCGTGCATTCGAATATACCTGAAACCACACTCCTTTTTTACATAGTTGAGCTGTTGTTGCCAATCAGCTCTCAATCCTTCGTTTGCTCTGCCAGCGCCTACACATTCGTTGAACATTGTATTTAAAGGACCTTTTTCACTTATGAAATCAATAGTAATGATTCTTTCGGCTATTTCAGGCTGTGAATGTGTTTTGCTTTGTGTAAAAGCGATAGCAGATACTAAACAATAAACAATAAATAAAAATGTGGACTTCATATCTTCTAGTCATTAAAATTAATCTATGTGAATATGCTTTAAATCTATATTAATTAAACTCCTTTTTATCTTTGAAATAATCTAAAATCTATGGAATTCTTCAATTATATATTAGATATTAAATTTTGTTTTCTAATTGGACAAAGTTCAAAATACTCTAACTCTGAAATTGAAGTCCGGAATTTAATTTTTAATAAATATTAATGCAAAAATATTTTAATGTGTTGGTGTATTACTTGCTGCACTTTCCCAATAATCACTTTGTTCCAGCGTTCCATTGGAAAGAGTTACCTGAGTATCAGGTATTTTGAAAAATCCATCAAAACCTACATTCGATGGAAAAGAAACAGGAAATTCGTCAGTTTGAAAGCTGTTTGCATCTATGGCTTCCTTGGCAACATCCAATCCTTGCCGTAATAAATCGTAATATCGCAATCCTTCCAGGGCAAATTCTAACCGTCTTTCTTCCATAATATCCTGAATTGTTAATGATGCCATTTCATGGTCAGTATCCTGAAATGCCCTATTTCTAACCCTATTAAAGTATTCAATATCTTGTCCGTCACCTAAATGTAATTCTGCTGCCATTAATAAGATATCCGCATAACGAAGGATAGTAAGATCCTGGAAATTGTCTATCATAAAATTACCACCGTAGCCTTCGGTAACAGTCTGATTATCGGAATTAGCTTTCGCACAATATTTATTCCAGCCAAATCCTGTATATTGTCTCTGATCAGAAACATCGTATCCGTCAGGTCCGAGAAAGTCCTCCCAATTAACAATTGTAGCGTCTCTTCGCGTATCAGCTATATCGTATGCATAATAGATGCTGGGATTTACCGTGTAAATACCCCATCCGTGAGCATATGGTACATAAGTCTGATTTCTTGGACCTACCATTACCTGCCAGCGATTTCCATCATGAATGTTCCAATCTCCATGCCCGAGATAGGAATATTTCACAGCAAAGATTGTCTCAATATTGTCTTTATTATAATCATTGGTTAAAGTATCTAGTTCCCATAGATCGGAGTAATTTGATAATAATTCAAAACTCCCATTCGTTATTATATCATCCAGATAAGCTGTAACCTGCGATTTGGTGACTATACCAGCGATATCTGTTTCATTATAATAACCAGTATAAAAAAGCCATACTCTTGCCATTAATCCCTCCGCAGCCCATTTTGTTGCTCTACCGGAATTCGAGCCTGGACCGGCCGGCGTAGCAGGAAGATTTTCAATGGCATACAATAAATCCTCAGCAATGTACCTGTAAACATCTTCAGGATCTGCCTGTGGCAGATAGGCTTCATCAGGGGTCAGTACTTTAGTTACCAAAGGAATATGACCATATATTTTAGCCAAATTGAAATAGAAATAAGCCCTTAAAAACCTGGTTTCACCTGTATATTGAGCTGCTAATCCGGTTTCATTGGAAGCCCATTGTACGTTTCCTATATTCTCTGTAACAAGGTTAGTCCTATAAATCCCAAGATAACCATTTTTCCAGTTTGGTTCTGCTAAATCCGATTCGATACAGTAGAACTGATCAAACTCATTTGGTCCAAAACCGTCTACTATTCCGCCTCCACCAGAACAATCATCAGACATTGCTTCGGATAATAAAATCGGAGCATTCCAGTCATCACGCTGTATAACATCATATATAGCAGTAACAGCCTGTTCGATATCCTGGCTGGTTTTGTAAAAGGTTCCTGATGTTACTTTGTCGTAAGGTTCTTTATCTAAAAATTCTTTACTACATCCAGTAAGGAAAAGAATGATAAATAAGATCGGAAGTATTTTTATGGTATTCATATTTGTTGTGTTAAATTGATTTTCATTTATAATGTGAGATTTATTCCAAAGATAAATTGCCGTGATTGCGGATATGTACCAAGGTCGATACCAGTAGACATGTTTTGATATCGTGAATAATCGAAATCACCATATCCGACTTCAGGATCAAATCCTATATATTTAGTGAAGGTAAATGCATTCACAATAGAAAAATATACCCTGCATTGTTCTACGACTCCTTTAAGTAAATTTCTGGAAAGGTCATATCCTATATTAATACTTCTGACCTTAAGATACGATCCGTCTAGAATGTACAAATCAGAAAAATTTCTCCAGTTTTTATTGGCTTCGGCTCCGTTTGTCATTCTGGGTATCCTGTTGGATGTTCCCGGACCACGCCATCTTTCTAAAGCGTCGACTGTTTTGTTAGGAGTAAAGGTATTCATTGAACTTAATCCATTTGCAATATCATTGCCCTGAACTCCTTCTAAAACAAACGAAAAGTCAAAACCTTTATAATCTGCACTAAACGACAATCCAAATATAAACTTCGGCCAGGGGGTTCCTATCATTGTTTTATCATCCGTGTTAATTACTCCATCGTCATTCAAATCCTTGAAAATTACGTCTCCCGGTAAAGCATTGGGTTGTATTACAATACCATCATTGTTGGTATATTGATTAATTTGTTCTATATCCTGAAATATTCCGTCAGTTTCGTATCCCCAGAAATAAGACAGAGGATAACCATCCTGTGCCCTGTAAATTTCTTCAAAATTGGTATACAGTACTCCAGTTTGGCCATGAATAATGCTGTCAACAGTAGGAATATGCAGTACTTTATTTTTATTATATGAAAAATTACCATCAATACTAAAATTAAAATCACCTATTATTTTATGGTAACCAAGTTCTATTTCCACCCCAGTGTTTGAAACATCACCTCCGTTTCCAATCGGATAGGAGTTGTCATCAAGAATTCCAGTCAATTCAGGAACCCGTATGGTTACCAACCAGTCTTTCTGCAATTTTTTATACCAGCTGAATGCTAAAGTAAAACCTCTTAAAAAATGCATATCAAAACCTATATCAGTCATTGTAGCTGTTTCCCACTTTATGGATGAATTTGGAATCTGATCGGGTGCCGCACCGACATATTTTGACTGCGGATAACCGAAATAATAATTCTTATCTGTTAAACTTATCAGCGACTGATATGCAAAAGAAGGGATATTATCGTTGCCGTTTTGTCCCCAGCTTGCCCTTATTTTCAAGAAATCCAACCAATTAAATTTAAAGAATTCCTCTTCAGTAAGAATGTAGCCACCTGAAAAAGAAAAGAAGTTACCAAACCTGTTGGAGGGACCAAACTTAGTAGAGCCGTCGCGTCTAAACACTGCTGTAAATAAAATCTTTTGGTCGAAGTCATAATTTACCCTTCCAAAATAGGACAGGAAAGATTCATTATCTTTTGTACCGTAGTTTGTTTTAAGGGAATCATTGGTACCATTGCTTAGAATAGCATGTTCAAAATCCGGGATGATCAGGTCATAAGATTTACCTCCTGCATAGTACCTGGTTCTTTCACGAACCGTATTACCCACAAGCAAGTTGAAGTTGTTTTTCTTGTATGAAAAAGAATATGTAATTGTATTTTCCCAATTGTATTTGGAATTTCTGTCAAGATTCATTTCTGCAGTCGAACGCTGATTCATATCAAGTGTGGATAAGCTATAGACAGGTGTAAACTTATTGTATTCGTTAACAGATACTTCAACTCCTAAATCTGTTTTGAGCTTTAAATTTTTAACAGGTGAAATTTGAAGGTATGCATTACCAAGTACCCTATTATTTATTGTCTTATTTTGATTCTGATAATCTAAATTACCCACCGGATTTGTTTCTGCCGGATATATCGATCTTCCATAACCATCAGGATATGCATCGTTATATGGAAGGAATGTAGGAGATGTATTTATGAATCCCTTCACACTATTGCCATAGATATTTCCTACTCCAATACCATGGCTTACAGTATGGGCAAACGTAACATTCTCACCAAAAGTAATAATGTCTTTATAAAGACGGGTCTCAGAATTTATTCGTATTGATGTCCTCTCATAGGATGACTGGTCATGTGTGCCAACTATACCATCCTGTGCAAAATAGTTTAATGACGCTGAATAAATGCTTTTTTCCGAGCCACCATTTATACTTAAGGAATGGCTTTGAACGGGGGCATTTTTATTAAACATATAATCCTGCCAGTCAACCGTTCTGACCGAATCGAATACTGAAGGATCAATCAGTATATTTCCATTGCCATCGTAAGCAACATCATTGTTAGCATCCAATTGGGGAAGAAAAGGTAAATTATTAGGATAATTTGGATTGGTCCTGTATGTTGGAACTGAGTTAATATAACCTTCATCCATAAGCATTACGTAATCCTGCGTATTCAGCATGTCCATCTTTTTAACAACATTCTGAACACCGTAATATCCACTGTAAGAAATATGCATTTCACCTGCTTTACCTTTTTTTGTAGTAATGAGTACTACACCGTTCGCTGCCTGGGCACCATAAATGGCTGAAGAAGCTGCATCTTTAAGAATATCGACGGATTCTATATCAGATGGATTTAGATAAGATATATTGTCGGTAGGTACACCATCGACGATATAGAGCGGTTCAGCATTTCCTATTGTACCAACACCCCGGATACGAACCCTAAAATCAGAACCAGGTTGTCCTGATTTTGATGAAATCTGAACACCTGAAGTCAAACCTTGTAAGGCTTGTTCCACTCGCAGGCTATGTTTTTGATCCATTTCATCACCAGATACATGTGCATTGGCTCCTGTATTTAATTTCTTTTTAATAGTCCCGTAGCCTACAACAACAACTTCATCAAGTTCTTGTATGTCAAATGCAAGGTTAACATCTATGTTAGTTTTTCCCTTAATATAAATTCGTTCATCCAGGTAGCCTATCATAGAAAAAATCAATACGGTATCAGAATTTGTAACTCCAATGCTATATTTCCCATCTAGATCGGTAACTGTTCCCATTGTTGTCCCTTCAATAATAATATTAGCAGCTGGTAATGGCTCTCCTGTTTGAGCATCGTTAACCAAACCTGAAATTGTTCGTTCTTGTGAATAGCTATTTCCCAGAAAAATGATTAAAAGAAGAAAAGCGAGCATTAATCTAACCACTGGATGGTTGTACTTTTTTATTAGAGGTTTGTTTTTCATAGAATTTTGTAGATATTATAAATAAAATAGTTTTTATTATTTTCTTGATTGATTGTGGCCTTTTGCTAATAAACTGAGATTGTTTAAGTCTTTCTGACTTCTATTGATATTTTAAATTGATCAAAATTAAATTCTATAAAACCTATCCATCTTTAAAATACTACCTAAAATCTTTGAAATTCTTTCATTCTTTGATTAAAATTGGCATACTTTCAATGGTTAAATCCGATAGCTGATGCAATTATCCCTGTTCAAGATAAGATGGTGGTTATGCCTAATATTAATAATCTCCGATGTTAATAGCTTTTCTTTAGGACAGGAAAAATACTTGCATTTTACCGAAATAAACGGACTTTCCAGGAACATTACTACCTGTCTTGAGCAGGATAAATATGGATATCTATGGATAGGTACCGGAAATGGAATAGTTCGTTATGATGGAAATAATTTTTTCTCTTTTAAGGAATTATCAGGCGTTGGTGTAAATCATCTTCTTTGTGATAGTCAGGATACCCTATGGGCAGCTACTGATCATGGTTTATTCAGATACAACCGTTTGACTAACTATTTTGAGCTGATTGTTGAAGGGTATATTCCTAAAATACAGGAAGATAAGAGTGAAATTTATTTTTTAAAGTTTTCGAACATTTATAAAGTTGCTAGCGATAGCTCTCTAATTATATACAAGGGCAACAATGTCTCTGACTTCTGTTTTTCAGATGAAGGAATGTGGCTTGGTAAAAGCGATGATGGAGTCAGACTATTGAGTCGAAAAAGCGGTTTTCAAATGATTACGCGCACTAAGCTTCCAAACAAATATGTTTCAATTATTAGTAAAATTGATGATAAACTCTTTGCTGGATGTTATAATGGTCAGCTATTTTACATTCAAGAAGACGGTAGATCGGAGAATATAAAAATTAAGAACCATTATTTCTACCAAAAGATACTGAAAATAGGACAGGAAATATGGCTTGCAACCGATGGTAACGGAATTATTATTCTGGATGAGAATCTTCATTTTCTGAGAATTTTAAATAGAGCTAGAAATACAGAAGAATCGCTCAACAGCAACAGTATTTATGATATTTACCAGGGAAACAATCAGGAAATATGGATTGCATCTTATGGTGCAGGCCTCACCTGCATTTTACCTGATAATTATCTTTTTCAGAATATAATGCCTGAAAAAGGAAACGAGAATTCATTGATTGCAAACGAAGGAGTCTCTGTTTTTATTAAAGATTCAGTAGTTTATTTTGGTACAAATTACGGATTATCTGCCTGGAATGAAAATAAGCAAAAGTTTAAACATATAACGAGCAAACAATTAAGAAAGGAACTTAATGGTACAATGGTAACCGCCATAGAAGTTGACCACAATAACTCTTTATGGGTTGGCACATATGACGGCCTTCTGGGCAAATATACAACAAATTATAAGCTGCTGGACACATATTATCCCAGCAGTATTGATCCGGATGAAATGCAACAAATTGTCTTAATAAGGGAAATACCTTACAACCATTTGCTTATAGCCACTCAATTTCAGAATCGTATTTTACTGAATTTTGATATGGAAACAGGAACTTCCCAGCTATTTGAATTGTATGCGAAAGGTAGCGGTATAACCTACTGTTTGCTAAATTCATTAAGGAAAAATCGGCAGGATGAATTGCTCGCTTTAATCTCTGATCAGGGCCTTTTTCATGTAAATTCGAAAGATAATGTTCTGGAAAACAGGCTACAGGATATGAACAAAAGAATTGATTGCTACATTTCTGATTTTTACACAGATAATAAGGGTAACTATTGGTTTGCAACCTCTTCTGAAGGCTTATTATGTGTTTCTGAAAACGGGGACTATTATAAAAAATGGACAGTAAAAGATGGCTTACCCTCCAATACTCTTATCCGGATTGAATCTACAGATGACAGATTTCTCTGGATCAGCACAATATCAGGGATATGCAGGTTCGATACCCAAACAAGTCAGGTACAGTATTTTAACCTGAGTGATGGATTGCCGGCAAACGAATTTATGGAAAGAGTTTCTGCCAAAACAGAGGATGGAAGAATAATTTATGGTTCAATTGCAGGATTCACCATCGTTGATCCGGAAAAAGTCATTCCCGATACATCGAAAACTGAAGTTATAATATCTGATATTACGTTCCAAAATCAAAGTATCAGAAATCCTGAGGGTAAGCAGTTTTTAAAGCAAGCTTTGGAAGAAACAAAAGAACTCTGGCTACCTTATACCAAAAATTCATTTACCATACATTTCTTTGTAAATGGCAAAAATTTTATCAAATATCACAATTATTCCTATCGACTGATCGGACTGGAGAGGGATATGATCTATATGGGGGAGACCAATCATGCCACATATACGAACCTTTCACCAGGCGTATATACCTTTGAAAT
>CAYWBC010000089.1:0-15925 GCA_964456285.1 uncultured Bacteroidales bacterium | reverse complement strand
AACTTGTATATATATCAAGCAAGGTTTATATTATATTCAGTCCAAAATAGCCAAAACTATACTATAAAACAAATACATAGCTATTTGCAAAACTATACAATCGAATGTAAACGTTTATAACAGATAAATAAGTTATACTTTCTAATTAGATAATGTACAGATGCGGTAGATTAAAATTATGAAGCTTGCATTCCCTGTTTCTGGTTCATTGGGATTTGATATTTCATCTAATTCGTATTCACCATTCTCATATCTTTCAATACATATCAGACAAGACAAATATGTAAAAAATTATTTATCGGGATGAATGTATTTTTTTAGATTATTGACATAGATTTCAAATGCCTCTATTCCTTTACTTGTAATTGATATAGTAGTATTCGGATAATTATTTTTAAAAGATTTTTCAACTTGAATGTATCCTGCATCCTGTAGTTTTTTTATCTGGATACTTATATTACCGGAAGTAGCTTTGGTAGTCTCTTTTATATAATTAAAATCAGTCTCTTTTAATGAAATTAAAATAGAAACTATTGATAAACGAAGTTGGGAATGTAATATAGGATCTAAATCTTTAAACATGATCTTGTCTTTTATTTTTATTGAGTAATATTCCCGGAATTATAAAACCTATCACTGAAGCTGTCGACATGAATAATGGATGGTACTGCCAATCAAAATAGAAAGTAACAAACCCAATTAAATTTACTACTATACCGCAAATAAAAAGTGGTTTAAATTTGATGGATATTCCGGTAATAATAATCCAAAAGGCCATGAAAATTAAAAATATTGGGGCAAGGACTTCCCCAAGTTGTTGCCAATAGAAAAATCCTAATATCATAAGATTCGCACCAAGTAACATTCCCAGTGTTTTTAAGACATTTCCTATAATTGTTTTAGGCAAATCATTCTTTCTATATTTTTTCCAATAGTATACATATGTATAAATCCCTCCAAGTGGATATAGAAAACAAGGGAAACCAGTCCAATTGGCTAATTCCAACCGTATAAGAATAAACTGACTTATAGTTACAATAAACATCAAAATGCCCCAAAATATAAATATGTGGCCATTTTCTTTAAATCTTTTTTTAGTCTCTTCTATTGTCTTTGCTATTAATAGAAGACTTTCTTCAGGTGTTAAAATTGTTTTGTCCATTTTTTATGTTTATAAATTAATATTGGCACAAATATAAATATGTTTATGTTATAAACCAAATAAATATTATTTTTTTATCTATTGAATTAGAAATGCCTACATTTTACCTAACAGAAAGCTTTTCTATCTGCAATCCTTCCTGTCCCTTAAAGCTTAATCGGATGGAATAGCTACCAGCATTTATATCGGTAGATGTAAACATTTTAAATAGGACTTCGTTCCAATCTGAAGCAGGGCTGCTGTACTATAAGCACAAGTCAGTAGTTTCCTTATTACGGCATGAAAATGTGTAGCAAATTGATTGAGATCAGGAATATGAATGAAAAAATATTTCTTCTCAATCTGAACATGGAGGATAAGGTTGGACGGTAGACTTTCTTAAGCTAAGAATTTTTTGTAATAATCTAAATCACATGCTATTTGGCTACTATAAATTTCCCACTAAATGTTTTATTGTCAGCCTCTATATTGTAGAAGTAAATTCCATTATCCAGACCTGATATATTTATTCCTGTATCGTTAATTCCTTGTGTCATACTATTTCTTTTCTCAGCATACAACATTCTGCCCTTCAAATCAAAAACCTTAATTTCCAGGTTAAGTATTTGATCGCCCTTGTTATAGAATTGAAGATAATTCATAACCGGATTAATAACATGTATATCGTTGGAATTGTCTCTCAAATCAGATAATCCAACATTAAGCGAAACATTAATATTGTATGTGTCTGTAGTTACCCCATCGAGGGCCGTAACATGAACTCTTGCCACGCCTGGATATTCATCCGGGTATTCTCTTTCGTAGCTTTGGCCCGGTACTTTTACTTCTACTGTCATTCTTCGGACTTTTGTCTCCCCTCCAGTCAATACAACATCGTATTCAAAAATTCCATGGATAATATCCACAGTATCCTTACTATTAATAACTACCTCCTCAATATCAGTACTCCAATAGGCTGAATCCTGCGAGAAATAAACAATATATATATATCCACTCGCTTTATCTTTTGGAAGCACAGTGATTCTTGCCTCGCCGGGCAAAGATTCCGGATAAACTATTGTTGAAGAAGCAAAATTACCTTCAATAGTTAGCTCTGGTACACTGCTTACTGTATCATCAAGTTCAATAATGTACTGCAATGTATCCATATCAAAATCTGGGATTGGATTTTCATTCCAATAAATGTTATCAATAGAGATCTCACTGTTCACTGAATCCATAAAGGGTACCGTATATTCTTTTACAATATCAAAAACCGCAGTATTAAATTCCGGAGACCAATTATCGGTTGGATAAGTAGGGAAAGTATCCCTTCCTGCATAAATAATTGTATCAGCACGTTCCGGGTATCCTGATGCTTCAAATCGACGGCGCATATGAAAAAACTCATTTGTATCAACATCATACCCAAGATCGGAAGGAAAATTACTTGCAGCAAGTATTGTGTCAGTAACATAGCGCGCAGCTTTAGACGGATCAAGCTGTTTTCCAAAATCAATTCTGTCCAGAGTATCTGAACCAGGACCAGAACAATTGTATTCCCTGTAAATACATGTTGCTTCTCTGCCACTCCATGTGGACCATCCTGTGGGTCTTAATGCTGCAGGTTCCCAACATTCATAAAAAATGGTATTTGCCCAATCAAACCAGGGTCTGCCAAGTGATGTTCCATTTACGGAAGGTGAGGCGGTCAATCGACAATAACGGAAAACCTGCCCGAATTCGTAGTATTCAGGAGTTGATGCGGCAGTAATTTCACTACCAGCCAGCGAGTGTATCTGACAACTGTCAAACAGTGTAACTCCAAAGCCAAAGATAAAATCAATAGTGCCTTCGATAAAGCAATCTTTCATATACCTTCTGGTTCTGAAACTATCAAAATAAGTATCCTGTCTGCCTAAAATTCTGCAATGATATAATATCTGGCGATCGCCATTTGAATGAAAGGCAACAGCCTGAGCGTCTCCTACAGCACCACTTTCTTCCGCATTGTTTCTGAAAGAAATATTATAAGCCTGAAAATCATCAGCATCTGCCCTGAAAGTGTAAGTACTAAATGTATGACCATTTCCCAAAGTGTCTTTATATATACCGGCATTATCATCATAAGTAATGATGGTGCTATCAACATGTTCTCCAACAAGGATCACCTTAGTTTTAAGGTAAGCTAAAATTATTTTTTCGTAATAGGTTCCATTTTTAACAAAAATGATCTGCCATGTATCATTTTCATCAGGTATTGAGTTAATTGCTTCCTGTACAGTAGTATAATCTCCTGAGCCATCTATATCAACAATAATATCAGCTATTGCAGACATATCTTCTGTAAATGTCTGTGCATTTATTGTTGAAGCAATAAACAACATGAAAACCAAGATAAATGTAAATCGATTACGTAGTTCCCTTCTCATATCTATTCTTTTAATTTAAAAATTATTTGTTTACTAAAGATAATTAATTCTGTTCTTTCAAAAACGAAATGAGAAATATTTTGTAAAAATAGACTTTCTGCAATGTTCTTAATTCCTGCTCATCGAATATCAATAAAATAGCCAGTCGACAGATTTATCATCACCAACACCAATTCCTGCATTGAAGGTTTCAATTTTCTGTTTTCCATTCATAAAGCCTAAAATCAAAGCAATTCCTTTCTCTAGTTCAAATGAATGAATATCATCGGAATACTTATATCGAAGAACCAATATAGCCGCCTTTACTTTCTCAGCGAAGAAATTCACAAATGCATTGTAACAATACATATCATTTTTAAGGCGTGATTCCCCGACATTCTCTTTAATAAATGGGGCTGCTGAATTTATCAATTATGGGACGCGAAAAGTGGGGAAGCAAAGCTTGTTTAATCTGTTCCTTATTAGCCGATATTGAACAGCCAATTGCCAGGATAATAATAGATATGAGATATCTCATTCTGATACATTACCAATTATCAGGAATACCAAACTAAATGATGAGTATTCTATTAATACTAACAGACTCTTTTGTTGATAGTCTGATAAAGTACATTCCTTTTGGGAGTGCTGATCCATCAGTGTATCTCGGAATCCAATCTAATCTATATACTCCGGAACTTTTCATGATCTCATTTACGAGTGATGACACTAATTGTCCCTTTGAATCCAAAACTTTCAAACTTGTTTTTGAGTCATTTCTCAGCTTGTAGCTAATGGTAAACAGGCTGCTTCCGGGATTGGGATATACTAATAATATATCTGAACTCTTATCACGAGTTGATTGCAAAGCAACAGGGATATCAACAGATTCAGGCGCCAGTTTATAGACCTCGCTTCCGGCAAGCAGAAAAGCTCCTAAACCAAAATCTTCGAAATTTGCCGGCTTGGTATAAGATAAGGGTTGTCCGTCTGCTGGCTCCTTTCCTGTGCCTTGTACCCATCCAAGAAATCCGTTATCATGGAGAGCATCATTTACCATTCCTTCCCATCCGGCAGTTACATATGGCATATAGCTTGCAGAATCGAGATATCCATTGTTTATTCCCCACGCCAGACCATATACAAAAAAGCCAGTTCCGGAAGTTTCTTTTCCACCGTAATGCTCAGGATCCACAAGACTTGGATTCCAGAATCCGTCATCACGCTGTATTGCAACAAGAGCATCCGTCATTTCCAGAAAATCGGAGATATATTCTTCCCTGTGTGTCTCATCTTCCGGAATCACACTTAATACCCTGACAAGTGCTGCATATACCCATCCATTTCCTCTTGACCAGTACAAATTTTCTCCAGCAGGTGTTGTTACCGGTGGATCAAAATTGCCATCACGCCACCAGAGATGTTCATCGGGATTATAGAGCCCATTGTCACCATGCTGGTATTTTGTATAACTATAGAGTTTGTACATCTTGTCAAAATAATTAGTATCTGAATAGATGGCACCAAGCTTGGCAAAGACAGGCATCGACATCTGGATAGCATCAACCCACGACCAGTCATCATTTTTATCATCATCCACCATATTATTGATATTTTCTGTTATTGGAGCAATCCAGTCCCCATTATTACTGATCTCATACAATTCAATATAGGTTTGTCCACAACATTGATAATCGCCATCACGTGTGTCGGGAATACCATAAGTGGTTTCCCAATCATGGCTCTCGCCCCAGTCAACAGCATAATTATAAAGGTTTATATCTTCATTGACATAGTACAATGCCATCAGTCCCTCGTAATAAGCAGCACGCGTCCATAGGTTACTCGGCCTGGCTCTGTCGGTAACTATATCAACTCCCGGATCGGGCCATTTGGCCATAAAATAATTATTGGCCAGCTCCATTTGTTTAAGCACTGAATCTTTAGGACTCAGATATTGCGCGTTTGTTTCAGTAAATTGAGATAAAGTAAATGCCAGGATGATTGATGCGATGTAAATTTTCATATTTAATTAAGTTAATTTCTAATGCCTATTAAAAACAATGTATAATCCGCTCATAGTTATAATCAATAAAATCCAAAGTGCCCATACTTTTCTAGCAGGCTTTGGCAGTGAGCTTTGATCGATAAAGTAAATATTCTCCAGGGAAGAAGTCCTATCGAAGTAACTCACAACAAATGCTAACGTGGCTAAAATTACAAAAATGTAAAATGAAATAAGCAGAAAGTGTGGCCAATTAATACTTTCTTTTGTAATGAAATAAATCAATCCTGTTCCCATGCTGAATATAGTCCCGGCTGATAATACCTTTTTTTGCTCCATTCGTTTCATCAAGCAAAATGGAATTGGGCGATACTTCACTACTCATTTCTGAAGTGGTTGGAATTCAAACTAGATGAGTTTTTCGTCTGGTGTACCTTGAAGCATTACCCAGGAAACATATCAGTCATGTAGCAATCGATGCAAAATCCGGAGGAAATTTTACAGCTGATGTTATTTATACAGATTCTGATAAACCACTTCAAGTTAATGCTCAGATATTCACACTCGATGATCAAAAGATCAGTGAGGAATTTGGATCAGCAATAAATCCTTCCAATTCTAAAGTTGAAATCTCTACATTTCTTCCTTCAATTAAACAATGGTCACCAGAATTTCCCAATTTATACTTTGCTGAGATTAGCCAGATGACTGGTGATAAAATCATCCATCGCTATACTCAACGATTTGGCTTTCGTACCATTGAACTTCGTGAACGTGATGGCATTTACTTAAATGCTGCTAAAATTAAATTCAAGGACGTAAATCGACATTCATTCCGGCCGGAATCAGGTCGAACCCTTCATAAAAAGTCACCGAGATAAACCGTTAGACATAAATTCCTTGTGTATCCATAGAGTTCCGCTTTCTGACAATAATAAAATCGATCTCAGGTCTGTTACTATTCACTCCGATACCATCATTGCCTAGTCACTATTAGCTGACAACAGTTTTACTTGGGGATCGCTCCTGAACCAGTCAAAATCGACATAGCCACCAGTTTCCAAAGTAGCATAATTAAAGAGGCAAAATTTATTGCCGGTAAATACATTAAGGCTAAACCTCATTTCCAGTTCATTACCAAGTGACTTAAATATTATAGAGTCAAAGCTATATTCGAATGTTGCCTTCCTTGTTTTGTTCGAGGCAATTGTTTTTAAATATATCGTTTTGGCTTTAATTGGTACCGAAGCAATCGTTTCTCCATTATTTACCATTATAAGCTGTTTTGATCCGTTAATCTGCTTCACTGCGATATAGGCATAGGGTTCCTGAAATACAGCCAGGCCTGCAATATCACCCTCCTTCATATGATCCACTTCTAATTTTATAATACCAATAGTCGGAATGGTTTGATCATAATTAGCAAAAGGTCGTTGAGTAAGTGTATTACGGGCTTCACGCAGGTTTGAAACCACCTTCCCGGTTTTTAATCGCATGTAACCAGGCCGTTGTGTCAGTGACCAATAATTAGGTTCCGGGTTATGGTTCCATCCCCATTGCATTTCCAGTTCATTACTTTCAAATTCGTCAGACGTTGGAAGAATATATATTGGATAATCTTTTCCAACATCGGGCTTTTTATGGGTTATAACACCCTTTCCATCAATACCCACCATGGGCCAACCATCAATCCAGGTTACCGGTTGCAATGAAGGAAATCGTCCGAAGGGTCCACTATCGACAAAGAGCATTGTCCACCACTCACCCGTTTGAGTTTTTATAAGTGCGCCCTGATGTATGCCAAAAGTTACTCCTTTAGTGGTATCCCTTATAACCACCTTTTGTTCATAGGGTCCGAATATATTTTTTGAACGCAGTGCAACCTGAATACCATCAACACCACCATAAGTGCCATACAGGTAATAATGGCTATTGATTTTGTAGACGTGCATTCCTTCAAGACCGCCGCGAATATCACCCGTGAATACTAATGAGTCCTTACTTACCGGAGCAAAGTCTTCACCCAGCTCGGTAATATAAATATTACCATAACCATGTGTCACGTAGATTTTTCCATTATCATCGAAGAACAAGCCAGGGTCATAAAATCCCTTAGTCAATTTTCTTATTTTCCAGGGGCCTTCTGCTTTTGGGGCTGTACAAAGAAAGCCACCCTCATCAAGTGTAATAAAGAGTAAATAGAAATTGCCATTGTTGTACTTTATACTTGTGGCCCACTGGCCATGTGAATACCGGTTGCATGCCTCAAGATCATAACAGGGGCTGAAATCAAATCGCGGTAATGCATTGCAGCAATATTCCCAGTTTACAAGGTCCCTTGATTTTAGAATAGTAACTCCAGGGAAAACAAACATGGTAGTCGTTACCATGTAATAAACATCATCCACAAGGATAACATCCGGATCGGGGAAATCTGCGGCTATTACCGGATTTGTATAAGTGCCGTCTCCATTATCACTTTGTTGAGCATTTAACAAGGTATTGATTAAAAAGAGTATTAATGCAAGAACAAAGATTGGAATTCTTATTTTTTGTTTCATTACAAATTCAATTGGTTATTTGCTACTTAGCCATTTTAATAAAGAAATTTCTGTCTATTAAACAGGATTTATGAGCTGAGTCCTCCTGTATTCTAGTTCATGTTGTTTAGTTCGCATTAATTTCTCTTTTAGGTACAGGAAAGAATTCGTGTTTCCATAACAAATAATCAGGTATTATCGAAAATCAACAAATCTGCCATCGTCTATATAGTAAGGATTTGGATGTTTTTGCAAATCCACAATTAAGAAAAATCAGAGGGCACATAAAATGAACTCTCTGATTTATCTTAAGAAACCTAATACCTAATTATAATCCCATCTTCATAATCTTTGAATTACCAACCTGGATATTGTTCCAGATTATTATTTGCATTTACCTCTCGCTGTGGTAAAGGAAGAAAATCATGTTTTGGTGATTCAAAGATGACTTGATAACCATCGGCAGTTGAATGATTCAGATTCTCCACAGCCAGGTTCCAGCGAACCAGATCCAGGAATCGATAACCTTCCAGGTTAAATTCTACTCTGCGCTCATGAACGATATTATCCAGGGTTACCGTGCCTGTTAGATTTGCTGGTACCGTATTTCCTGTCTCACCACACATCCGTGCGCGTGTCCTGACTTCGTTAATGTATTGCAATGCCTTGTCATTCTGATTGAGTATCATAGCCGCCTCAGAAGCTATAAGAAGTACTTCGGCATAACGGATCATTTTGATATTTATAGGAGCGCTGTGCCAGGGGCCCCCGATATCCTTAAATTCCGCTGCTGAACATTCATATTTTGTGCAATAGGTGTTGGTAATTGATTTATCGAAACTGATCAAGTATCTTTTCCCTCCTTTTACTTCGATTGAATCACCTTTTCCTTCCCAGGCAATACTGGCATCCAGTCGCGGATCACCCGATTCAAATTCATCCATCAGATCTTGAGTCGGCAGATTCAGTCCCCAGTAGTCAGAATAATCAGGGTCTCCACTGTCAGTAATAATTCTGCGAGCTGAAATATATTGAGTAATGGCATTTCCTCTTGCATAAGCCCAACCCAATCCATCTATAATATTCTGGATCTCAAAAATACCTTCAGTTGAGTTATCTCCATTCGATGTATGGACATACCGATATCCATTAGTTTCAGGATGTCTCCAGGTATTGTAACGTTCACCGTTTATTCCGGGTAACCAATACAAACCTGTGTTGATTACTTGTTCTGCATAATCCAAAGCTTCATCCCAACGTTCCGTCATATTTGCAAAGCGTTCGTCTCCCGGATAATACCTCGCATAAGAGGATTCAAAAAGAAGATTTCTGGCAAGAAGAGCTTTTGCAGCACCTTTGGAAGCGCGACCAATATTATCAGAACCATACTGATTTTGTTCCGGTAATATCTCCATCGCTTCCTTCAGATCCTGCTCGATCAGGTTGTAAATATCCTTAATTGCAGCCCGCCCTATGTAATATTCTTCACCTGTTAATACATGATCTACCAGCGGTACACCACCGAAATATTTAACAAGGTAGGAATAGCTGAAAGCCCTTAGGAACTTGGCTTCAGCCACCAGTCGATCTAAAAGTGCCGGATCCGCATCGGCATCCAGTTCTTTGATGGGAGGAATCTTTTCGATAGCCAGGTTGCTAAAATATATACAGCGAAACAATACGCCATATGTTGTTTCAAGTTCCCCTGCATCGGTAAGCGGAACCAGTCGATTAAAGTTTTCCATGGAAGGCACCTCATTCACAAAGTCTCCACCAGCTTCGGCATCATCGGAACAAGCATCAAGAGTCATGATGAGGTTCTTGTCAAAAGAGACCTGATTGAACATTGAGTAAGCTGTTGTAACAGCCTGTATCGCGTCATTTTCAGTCAGATAAAACGAACCACTGTTCTCAGCGGCAATTGGTTTTATATCCAGAAAATCCTCGCTACATGAAAAAACAAGTAGTGAAAGGATTCCTGCAAGTATATATTTATTCGATTTCTTAAACATAATTACAGATTTTATTTTTTTCATTATTATTTCTTCTTTATACTAAAATGCCAGATTGACACCACAAAGATACATTCTGGTGATTGGGTATGTTCCCAAATCAATTCCCATAATCAAAGGATCCGAAGATGTTACTTCCGGATTAAAGGCCTCATAAGAAGTTATCGTGAACAAGTTCCTTGCTCCTACATAGAACCTTAATCTGTCAATTCCAACTCTCTGACTAAACGCATTTGGAATTGTATATCCCAGCTGTATACTCCTCAATCGGATGAAAGAGCCATCTTCTATATAGAAATCACTCATTTTAGTATAATTAGCCGCAGCAAAACGAGGAAGGTCCGTATTATGATTTTCGTTCACTACAACAAATCCATCTTTCACGATTTCGTCTTTGTATCGATTAGCAAATGCTGCCAATCTGTTTCCATTTCCCTGAGAATAATACAGGTACTGTTTTGTACCATTAAATACCTTATTCCCATAGCTTCCGGTTAGGAGCATATTAAGATCAAAACCTTTATATTCCAGATTAATATTCAGACTAAATGTAAATTTAGGAAGTGGACTGCCCAAATCTACCCTATCATCTGAATTCAGGATGCCATCACCATTGATGTCCTTATAACGAACATCACCAGGTACGGCGGCAGGTTGCATGTAAACAATATCGTCGTTGGTATTAACGCTGTACGGTTGATTCGTGATAATCGTATAGATACCATCTTCTATTGTGGGATCAGTCTCCTGAAAAAGACCATCCGTTACATATCCGTAAAAGGTTGAAATAGGCGATCCTTCGCAAGTTAAGGTAACAGGACTTACATTGTGGGCAGCTCCGTTGAACATACTGTCCGTAGCAAGTTCCAGAACCTTGTTTCTAACAATACTCAGGTAAGCATCTACAGAATATTTCAGGTCGCCTACACTGTTTTTATGCCCCACCGTGAGCTCAAAACCCTTATTCATAACACTACCGATATTTACAAGTGGATTGGTTGGATCCTCATCAAAGTACTCGCCCATACTCCAGGTTCCGGCAACATATGGCACATTCTGCTCCATGATCATTCCATCATTAATTTTAATGAAATATTCCGCAGTAATATTCAGACGATAATCAAAGAAACTCAGGTCAAGTCCTATATTAGACATTTTTACCTCTTCCCACTTCAGACCTGGATTGGATACCTGGACAGGTCCAGCACCCTGCAGAGATATATCGTTATTGAATGAGTATTTGAAGGTATTAGGATACCGGATTTTAGTAAGGTAAGCAAAATCCGAAGGAGCATTTGCACCTGTGACTCCCCAGCCAAACCTGATCTTACCGAAGTTTAATATTTCCTGGTTTTGCATAAAGGCTTCTTCAGAGAATTTCCATCCTACGGAGAAAGAGGGAAAAGTCCCAGCTCTGTTTTCTGGTCCAAAATCGCTGGAATAGTCACGACTGATATTGGCTGTCAATAAATACTTTCCTCTGTAATCATAATTAATACGACCAAAATAGCGGTAACTTCTTCCTTCGTAACCCCGACCCTCAATAATTTGGATATTCAGTGTATCATCACTGGACATAGAAAGGTATAACATCTCGGGAATTTCACTATTGAAACTAACCCTTCTTCCATTGACATCATATCCCCACCATCTTCCTGCTTCCATACCAGCCATAACCGAGAAATTATGGTTTTGAATCCCAAAATTATAAGTAATGATGTTCTGAAAGTTCCAACTTTTCGAACGGTCCATACTTTGCACCAATTCATTTCGGATCCTTGAATCTGTCGGGGAGGCCCAATATGTTCCAAGATACTCCTTGTTATCTCCAAAGCCAAAGCCAGCTGTAAATCTTGATGTATAGGATAAGCCTTTAAGTGGTTCAATTATAAGGCCAAAGTTCCCTTCCAGATTATCACTTTTACGTGTTCTATCTTTCATGTCAAGTGCTACGAGTGGATTTGTTCCTCCACCGAAATCATAGTTGTAACTCCAGTTTCCTTCCTCATCATATGCAGGTAAATACGGAACCATTTGAAGTGTAGGCATAACCGGATTCTGATAATAACCCTCATATTCCCAATCTTCAAATCCAAGGGTTCTGGTGTTGGAATAGGAAATCTTTGGTTCGAAAGTAATACGTTTAGTAAGCTTATGTTCAGAATTTAATCTTACATTAAATCGTTGAATATCTGTACTTTTAATAATACCATTCTCCTTACTGTAATTCGCACTAAAAAGGAAATTAGACCTGTCATTTCCACCCGATATTGACAGGTTGTGGTTTTGTGAAAAAGAGGTTTGGAAAATAATATCCTGCCAATTATAGGTCGGCAGAGAATCTGGCTGGGTGGTATAAGGTGTAGAACCTGCAGACATTTCTTCTAACAATTCCATCCACTGCTGGGAATTCATCATCTCGAGCTGCCGGATAGGTTTTTCCCATCCAAAATAGGAGTCATAAGTTGTTCTAAGTTTCCCTGATTGACCTGTCTTGGTGGTAATAAGGATTACACCATTACCTCCGGAAGCGCCATAAATCGCTGCTGAAGATGCGTCCTTAAGGATCTCTATTGAGGCAACATCAGCAGGATTTATCCGGTTCATGGCATTTTCATCCTGAGACACACCGTCGATGACTATCTTGGGATTGGTGCCATTAATAGAGGTGATTCCCCTGATCTGGATATTTACACTGCTTCCTGGTCTCCCTGTTTTAGGAACAACAACCACACCTGCAGCCATGCCTTGTAAAGCCTGGTCAAGGCTGGAAACAGGTATTTTATTTACATTTTCACCTGAAACCGATGAAATAGCGCCGGTAAGATCACTCTTTTTCTGAACTCCATAGCCCGTTACAACAATTTCTTCCAGACCTATCAGGTCAGGAGCCATGGAAATTGAAATTTCTGTTTGTTGATCTACAACTACTTCTTCAGCTAAATATCCAATATAACTAAATTTTAGTGTTTGGCCTGATTGGACCAGAATTGAGAATTTACCTTCAACATCTGTAATAGTCCCAGTTGATGTTCCCTTAATAATAATAGTTACTCCGGGAAGAGGCTCATTGCTTACAGCATCCATTATAGTTCCGCTAATTTGAATTTCATCCTGTAATAGGAAGCCTGCAAAACTATAATCCAAGTAAAAAAAGGCAATCAAACCCAATAACAGCAGTTTAAATATTGCCTTGTTCTTGATAATACATACTTTATAGATTTTCATAATGCAAAGAATAGGTTAATAATTTGGGTTAAAAATTAATAAAAATGAAGGGTAAATATAAGTATCAAACAGCTTGCACTTTTCAATTTTTTAAAAAGTAAAATACTTCTTCTCATAGTGATATTAGTTTATGTTTTGAATTAATTCTATCCGTAAACTTACGAAAGATATGTGTAGACGAAAAATCTTACTGTAAAATTTCGGCCATACTCTATGAATATTGATGCGAGCATTACTTAATATGCAAAATTCATTAAAATTTTTCCGGAAAAGTGAATATGGTTTCACCCGGACTTATTGAGTATTTCACAATTTCGAACCAATACTATGTCAAATAAGAACATTTAAATCATCCATTAGTTAATTCTGATTTGACAGCACAATTCTTAATCAATCTTATAGCATATAATAAAAAATCCTGGTTTCTTTCAAAACCAGGATCAATTAAGTACTTACATCAAATTCAACTTCTATTATTAAACAGGATTTCTATCTTACAATAATTTTAGAATGATAAATTCTCGTATCTTCAAAAAGACGCACAAAATATAAAGCAGGTGGTACATTTAGATTTATATTAACAAAAGACTGATTGCTCACATCAAGGTCAACAATTTGTCTGCCATTTATATCCAATATAACAATTGATGAAATATTCTCCAGACCGTCAATGGTAATATTGTCTCCATTCGATGGGTTAGGAAATATATGTATGTTTTCATTTCCGGCAATACTTTCAACACCAGAAATCTGTCCTGTAATTGTAATGTCCATTTGATCCGAAACATCCGAACCCAATTCCAGGGATGTTGCCGTTACGGTAACTGTTCCATTAGACAATGCTGTCAGTAGTCCATCTTTATCAATGGTAGCTACTAGTTTATCGCTAACCCGCCAGTAAACCGTTTCTAAGGTTGAATTCTCTGGTAATATTTCCGCTTGCATTTGCAATGTTCCATCATCTGTATTAATTGATGTTTCACCTGATACGGTTGAGATTGTTAGTGATTCATTGGGAACAAATTCATCTTTCAGATAAGCTCTTAACCAAAGCATAGCCGGACGTTCAACTCCAAATTCATCGATCAGATATGCTCCCTGAGCGCCACGCCACATGGCAGGTCTAAATCCCCATAAGGTAATACCTTTAATAGCAGGATGTTCCCATAACAAGGGGAATAGATTCATGTAACCATGAACCTGTTGAATGTCTGTCAAACCATCTATGTCCAATTCAGTTACATAAATAGGCAAGCCTCTGCTAGCCAGAGAATCAATATTTCGTAAAATGGTTTCATTGCTTGTACTATGTGAAAAACCGTGAGCCTGGAAGCCAATGGCATCAATAAGTGTATCTTCGTCCATTAACAAATCAATGATCTCAAGATATTCATCTGTATTCGTAATACTGTTCATGATGTTGTATTCGTTAATCATCAATACAGTAGTGTCAGTAAATGCGGTACGTGCCATTCGGAAAGCTTCGATGATCCAGTCCCAGCCAGTTACACCTGATCCCCCAAGAGCACCAATATAACCACCTTCATGATCCTCATCCGGTGGAGCGTGCAGAGGCTCGTTGACCACTTCTACCTGGTCAATTCCGGGATAACGATTTGCAACAGCGGCAAACCATTCCTCGATCTCTGCGCGTTGGGCTGCTGAATCGAGAACCGCAAGCCAGCCAGGCTGCTGAGAGCCCCACACCAGAACATGATGTTTAAATACAAAATCACTGTCCATGGCTACTTGGTATGCCTCATCCAGATCACCCCACGACATATTGTTCCGGCTTCCTTCAACCCATCCCCATTTTCCTGCATTCCCGGGAGTAACCTGGTTCCAGTAACCGGCAAAATCTCTCCTGGAATCTGGACCAAAACTACACCCTAAAAATTTATCAAGACCATCAGCTAACGGAGGACCAACAGGTTCCTCCCCTGGAGGAAATATTGATCCTGCCTCACCATTATTTAAATTGTTAACTGTATAGTATATGCCCTGACGGCCAAATGCAATTTTATCAATATCAAACCCATCTTCACGGGATCCTATCTCAAAGATCTTAGAGAGTTCACCAAGCTCAACCCTGAATGTTATAGGCTCTTCATATCCTGCGTAGTCCGAGAATGACACCCATTTCCATATCTCAGTTCCTGCATCACCCGTTCCTTCAACAACATCATCTGGAATGGTATAACCGGAAGCACCTTGCTGATTGCAAGTGATCCAATCATCATCCATGGCAGGGTTTTTCGTTCCAAAACCATTCGCATAAAAATAACTGTCATCATTGCCTGCATCTGCTCCAACCCGAACTCTGACAAAAAGCTTGTAGGTACCTGAATCAGTAAAATTGAAAGTATAGGATGCAACTTTACTTGCATCACCGGGGTTGGACCCATTAATTAGATCCGTTTTGGGCGCTATGTAGGTTACATCGCCATCCGTCAAAATTTCATAATCGGAACCCAGTGTTCCGGATTCAGCTTCAACAATAACAGGTTCATTCTGTCCATAGAGTCCATTACAGAACAGAAGTGCGAATGTTAGTAGAATAGTTATATTTTTCATATTTCACAGTTTTT
>CAYWBC010000088.1:0-16297 GCA_964456285.1 uncultured Bacteroidales bacterium | reverse complement strand
TGTTATTTTTTGGAGCGGGAATTGCCTGGTTTTATAATTCTCGTCAGAAAAATATTTTCAGGTCAATGCTTCATATCCAGGAAGAATTTCGAACAACTCTTTACAGTATTGGTGATGCAGTGATTAGAACTGATGCCAAGGGAAAGATCAAACAAATGAATAAAGTTGCTGAACAATTGACTGGTTGGAGCGAATCAACCGCCGCAGGTAAAATTATTGGAGAGGTTTTTAACATCATCAATGAAGAGACAAGAAAGAGAATTGAAGGGCCATTTCAAAAAATAATGAAAGAAGGTGAAAT
The DNA here is from genome assembly GCA_964456285.1 of uncultured Bacteroidales bacterium. Classification (GTDB taxonomy): domain Bacteria; phylum Bacteroidota; class Bacteroidia; order Bacteroidales; family UBA10428; genus UBA10428. The sequence continues at coordinate 15,996 of CAYWBC010000088.1, read as the reverse complement.
TGTCGGACTCGCCAATCATACTATACTTATATCCAAACAGGGAAAGGAAATACCCATAGGTGACAGCTGGGCTCCAATAAAAAGCAACATAGGAGAAATAATAGGCACTGTTCTGGTTTTCCGGGATCAAACAGAAGAGAGGAAAATACAAAAATTAATTGCTAAAAGGTTAGCACTTCTTGAATATTCTCAAAGGCACTCAAAGAAAGAAATTTTAAGAAAAACTATTGAAAATGTGTGTGAGCTTACAAACAGTCGAATTGGATTATTTTATACTGTTGAATCTGATCAAAAAACCCTGCATTTGCAAGCCTGGGCAAATACAACTTCAGATAAACTCTATAAAATAGATGGAGTAGATCTGCGCTATACTAAAGATAAGACGGGAGTTTGGACTGATTGCATACATCAAAGAAAACCTGTTATACGCAATAATAATTCCTTGCCAAAACATAAAATTGGAAAGCCATATAAACATGATGAGGTAGTTCGCGAATTGGTTGTACCAGTCTTTAAGGCAGATAAAATAGTTGCTCTATTAGGAGTTCGTGATAAAAAGGACGATTATGATGAGAAGGATATCGAGATGGCAGCTTATCTTGCCGATATTGCCTGGGAAATAGCAGAGAGAAATAAAGCAGATGAATTACTTGAAGAGGAACAAAGATTGTTTACCAGTCTGATAAGTTCTATCCCTGATAGTATTTATTTTAAGAACAAAGATTGCCAGTTCATAAGAATAAATAATGCCCTGGCAGTAAGATTAGGATTAAATAATCCACAGCAAGCAGTTGGAAAAAATGATGCTGATTTTTATGGTAAAGAACATTCTAAACAAACATTTTATGATGAAAAGAGAATTATAGAAACTGGTAATCCACTTGTGAATATCGTGGAAAAAGAAGATTGGGAAGATGGAAAAATAACCTGGGTATCAACAACCAAATTACCATTGCGAGATAAAGATGGAAATATTACAGGCATTATGGGTATATCCAAAGATATTACTGACCGAAAGAAGATGGAGGATGAACTCATTGCTGCAAAGAACAAAGCAGAACAGAGTGATATGCTGAAATCTTCATTTCTGGCAAACATGAGTCATGAAATACGAACTCCGTTAAACGGAGTTCTGGGATTTACAAATTTATTATTGCATAAGCAGGATATAACACAGGAAGTGAAGGATCACTATTCTTCAGTTATATCCAAAAGTGCAAATGGCTTAATGCAGGTAATTGATGATATTCTTGATTTATCACGGATTGAAGCTGGGGACCTTCAAATTGAAATACAAGCATTCAAAATAGAAAAAACCCTTGTTGAACTAAAAACAATATATTCGAATAGATTATTAGAATTGAATAAGAACATTAAACTGGTATTAAATTCAACAAATCATATATTTATTAAATCAGATGAAAACAGACTCCGACAAATCTTCATTAATTTACTTGACAATGCATTGAAATTCACAACGGAAGGAGAAATTAAATTTGGCATTGAAAAAATAAATCAAAATGAAATCGTTTTTTTTGTTAGTGATACTGGAATTGGGATATCCGAAAATATGTACGATACAATATTTGACAGGTTCAGGCAAATTGATATGAGTTCCACTAGGGAATACAGCGGTATCGGACTAGGTCTGGCAATTGTAAAAAAACTTGTCCAATTATTGAATGGTAAGATATGGGTTCAATCAAATCTTAGTGAAGGTTCTATATTTAGATTTTCTTTACCCTATGAAGGATCCGAATCTATTTCCTCTGCTTCTATTGAAAATGAAAAACAAGATCCATTAATAAAAACAGAAAAACTACTTGATATCTTGTTGGTTGAAGACGACAGGATCAGCAGATTGTTTATTGAAGAAATATTAGAAAAAAAATGTAAAAAACTTGTTTCTGCAGTGAATGGCAAAGAAGCTTTGATGAAATTAAAATCTGAGAATTTCGATTTGATTCTTATGGATATCAGATTGCCTGATATAAACGGTTTTGATCTAGTGAAAAAAATCAGAAAATTTAACAAGGAAATCTTCATCATTGCTCAAACGGCTTATGCCATGCATTCAGATGAAGAGAAGGTAAAATCATTTGGTTTTAATGATTACCTTTCAAAGCCTATTGATCCTGATTTATTATTTGAAAAATTAACAAATATCAGCAACAAATACCACTACTGATTCCACCACTCGGCATTCTAAGAGAAAAACAGGTAATAAGTACAAAATTTTTAATGATTTTGTGCTTTAACTTGTGCCGTATATAAGAGTATTAACATAAGGCGTTCTACCCTCAATAACCGCAAAAATTCTTGTTAATAATTTATTTTGAACGATAAAGGCTATGCTCATAATTCACAATCCACAAGCTTAGGTATATGCGGAAATTGAAAAATTTTGAATATTAAATCGTATAATAAATATTAGTGATTACCTCCTCCGGTAAGGCTTTTGTTAGTATAAATGCCACTAGTTTTCATGTGCGAGGAACAATGAATGAATTTAATAATACAGTTAAATTAAGCTTGTGAAATTATAGCTATTAAAGAAATGATAGTATATTTAATTCAACCATATTTTTATATTTACTAAGCTCTTTTCAATAATGAATAATTTGAGGAATATAAAAGATAATACCAGCAGGTGGTTATACCAGGTTCGATTAGCAAAAGTTGTTTTTACAACTCTGTTAATGCTTGTATTCTCCTTGGTAAATGGACAATTGGCTTTACCAAAAGTATTTAGTGATAATATGATACTTCAAAGGGATATAGATATTCCTATATGGGGAACTGCAGATAAAGGAACACAGATTACTGTTGAACTTGGGAATAACCGGATACAAACCCTTGCCGAACAGGATGGAAAGTGGATGCTTCGGATGCCACGTATGCATGCCGGAGGACCATGGAATCTGACCATTTATGAAGGAAACCATTCGCAAGCAGCTATATCTTTTGAGAATGTCCTAATTGGTGACATATGGCTGGCTTCAGGTCAGTCAAATATGGAGTGGCAGGTACAGCAATCCAAAGATGCAGATTTGGAAATTCAGAATGCTAATTATCCTGACATACGTTTTTTTATTGTTCCACATGCTAAAAATACTGAAGAACAAGACGATATGCCAGATGGTTCGTGGGAAGTGTGTGATTCAATTCATGTTAAAACTGTTTCTGCTGTGGCTTATTTTTTCGCCAGGACATTGAATTCAGAACTTAATGTGCCAATAGGCATTATTCAATCCACCTGGGGTGGTACACCTGTTGAAGCATGGACCAGTCGTGAACAGCTGCTTTCATCATCCATTACCCGCTCCACGATTCTTCAGAACGATTCTCTTACAATTACTCATTTTATTAAAGACAGTCTGAATTTGATCCGCTTTTGGGAGATTGTCTACAACCCAAAAAACAATACTGAAAATACCGTCTCCCAAAAAGGTTTTGATGATTCTTTATGGCCTGAAATTACTATGCCTAAAACATTTAAGGACTGGAATATGCCATTTTACGAAGGAATAGTATGGATGCGCAAGGATATACTAATCCCTGATAGTATGTTTGGTAAAAACCTTGCCATTCACCTTGGACATCCCGAAATGAATTATTCTTTATACTTTAATGGTAAAGAAATCTGCAAAACAGTTTGGAATGCTAATCTCACACATCACTATTCCCTGCCGGCTGAATTCATAGAAAGAGGAACAAATGTTATAGCTGTTCGTATGGCTTTATTGTGGGGAGGTGGAGGCTTCAATCCACCTGCTGATGAAATGTATTTGACAGATGGAAGTTCCAGAATAAGTCTGGCAGGACCCTGGAAATACATGAAAGACCTTGAACCTCCCATTCCGAAAATTAATAATTACCACAGATATCCCAGCTACCTTTATAATGCCATGATTAATCCTATTGTACCATACGGCATAAAAGGTTTTATCTGGTATCAGGGAGAAGAGAATGTTTCTGCACCTCAGGACTATCAAACCCTTTTTCCAATGTTGATTTCCGACTGGAGGATAAGATGGCAGCAGGGTTACTTGCCATTTCTTTATGTGCAGCTTGCCAATTATATGAAAAAACAGCCTGAGCCATCAGAAAGTGAATGGGCAGAACTCCGAGATGCCCAAAATATGGCTGATACTCAAAATAATACTGGAATGGCATGCATTATTGATATTGGAGAGGCAAAGGATATTCATCCCAAAAACAAACAAGAAGTTGGCAGAAGGCTTGCACTTTTAGCCAAAAAATTGGCATATCGAAAACAGGTGCAGGCATATGGACCATTGTACAAGGACTGCAAAGTAGATGGGAATAAAATTATAATACGGTTTTCAGAAACCGGTTCAGGTTTGGCTATTCGTGGCAAGGGTGAGTTACTGGGATTCTCTGTAGCCGGTGAAGACCAAAAGTTTTATTGGGCAAATGCCAAAATTGATGGGAATTGCGTAATTGTTAGTTCCGGAAAAGTGAGTAATCCTGCTGCCGTACGCTATGCCTGGGCTGATAATCCTGAGTGTAATCTGATAAATTTGGAAGGTTTACCAGCTATTCCTTTCCGTACAGACTGTTGGAAAAGGGTGGAAGAAAAATAGAACGCCTATTAACATTTCTGACATTGTACCAAACAATGATTGGATATTTTTTTTGTTCTGATTGATATGAGGCTGTCTAAAAAGAGTTAAATATCTATTACTGCCAAGGTAGCCAAGAAAGCAAAAAGCACTCAAATATTTGAAATTCAATCAAATATTTCTGAGCAATCTTTGCGTATACTTTGTGCTCTTTGCGGTTTCATTCCTTTTTAGACAGCCTCAGTAAATTAACAACAATCGTCCCCACAGAAATCTCTGTATGATTCCGCAAATTTCTGAAGAGATTTCACTTTCGATTTGTCTTTCGGCGTAACATTAATGGTTATTCCATCTGCCGAATTCGCAATGTTAATATCGAACTTATCGTTCCAATTACATTGACTGGTACTACAACAATTTAACATATTTATTTCCTCCTTAATTTTATAGTTCGATAACCATCGAACTAAATGGTTAAAAAAAATGAACTATTCGAAGAATGTTTTTATTTCTTCAACCAGTTCGTGATTTATATTACATACAAGCGCTTGTCCATCTTTTTCGCAGGTAATTAATCCTGCTGACTGTAATTCCTTTAAATGATGCGATATGGTTGATCTTGAAATATCCATACAATCGCATGCCCTGGTAAAAGCTTTCTGCACTCCGCAACACTCCGATTTAGGCATGGTCTTTTGCCAGTAATAAATCATCCTGAACAAATTTAGCCTCTGCTCATTCGATAAGGCTTTAAAAATCCTTGCCATGTCTTTTCCCTTCATAATATCTTATAGTTCGATAACTATCGAACAAATATACAAAATATTTTTATTTTCCAACTTTGTCCAGAATATTTTTTATTACATTTTTAATTCTCTGTGTTTGATCTGATTTTTAGTATTTTTAATCTTAGCAAGATTCTATATTAATATTTCTATGTCGGAAAATAAAAAAATTGCAATTGTAGGAGCTGGATTATCAGGTCTTGCATGCGCTATCAGACTTGCAAAAACAGGCTACAATGTAGAAGTCTATGAACAGAATAAGACAGCAGGCGGAAAAATAGAAGAGCTTAAGCACGATGGATTCAGATACGATACAGGAGCTTCTATATTAACGCTTCCGGAATTGATACAGGACTTATTTGAGTTTGCAGGTGAAAATATTGAAGATTACCTCAAGCTTAAGAAACTGGAAATTAATTCCAGATTTTTTTATTCTGACGGATCAATTATTGATGCATTTCATGATAACTATAAGTTCGCTAACACAATCGAAAAGATTACTGGTGAAAACAGTAAAAGCATCATTAAATATCTTATCCGTAACCAAAAACTCTTTGATCTGACTGCAGGAATCTTTATTTTCAGTCCCTTTCAAAATATCAAATCCATACCGTTTGTCCAGACGATAAAAGTAATCGTCAATATTTTTAAATTGAAAATATTCACTACAATGCATGCCTTTAATAAAAGCTGGTTCAGAGACTTACGTGTTGTTCAGTTGTTCGACAGGTATGCAATTTACAATGGGTCAAATCCATTCAAGGCTCCTGCAACATTAAGTCTGATATCTCATCTCGAACACAATATAGGTTCCTATTTTCCTGAAAAAGGCATGTATCAGCTCATTAAAGCCCTGGTTACTCTTGCTGAAAAACTAGGAGTCGAGTTCCATTACAAAACCTATGTTGAAGAAATAAGAATTGAAAACAAAAAAGTGACAGGTCTGAAAATAAAGGGTAATACATACAAGTATGATATAGTCATAAACAACACCGATGTGTTTTATACTTATGAGAAACTTTTAAAGGGTCATCCTCATCCAAAAAGAATCTTTAAGCAAGAATTATCCTGCTCATGTATAATCTTTTACTGGGGAATGAATAAAAAATTTGAAAACCTACAGGTACATAATATACTATTCTCAGGCAACTATAAAGAAGAATTCGATCATGTTTTTGTTAAAAAATCGCTGAGTAGGGATCCATCGATCTATATTTATATCAGCTCAAAAATAAATGCAACAGATGCTCCAAATGGATGTGAAAACTGGTTGGTAATGATCAATGCACCAAATGATGAACATCAGGACTGGAATCAAATTATGACTGAAGCAAAGAAGTCTGTGGTAAATAAAATAAATATTCTCCTGAAAACAGACATAGAAAAATGCATTCAATTTGAAAAATATGCGAATCCAGCGACTATAGAAAAATGGACAAGCAGCTATAAAGGTGCTCTTTACGGCCCAAGTGTAAAAAACATTTTTTCAATTTTTACGCGTCATGCCAACTTCAAAAGATCCATGAAAGGTCTTTACTTTGCTGGTGGAACTGTGCATCCTGGTGGTGGCATTCCCCTGTGCCTTGCCTCAGCAAAAATAGTCTCGGAACTGGTTGCAGAAGATTTTCCAATCAATTCATTGCAAAGCTATGATGGAAGAGCCCATTTGTAAAGATCCTGATCAATTGAATTAGAGGCAGTTTAAGGCTTCTTTTATGATATTTCCGTTATGAGAATAAAAAAATTTATCGATAGAATAATATCCTTTATTGCTTTGGTTGTATTCCTTCCGGTATTTCTACTCATTGCTTTGCTAGTCCTTATCACTTCCGGGAGACCTGTTCTATTCCGTCAAAAAAGAATTGGAAAACAAGGCGTAGTATTTACCATGTTTAAATTCAGAACCATGGTAAATGAAAACAACAAACACCTTGATTCGATCATTCATAAAAACCTTGTAACATCAATCGGAATTTTTCTTAGAAAGTGGAAAATTGACGAACTGCCTGAATTGTGGAATGTTTTGAAGGGTGATATGAGCTTTGTGGGACCACGACCCTATATCTCCGGTTTTACTGATAAACTCGAAGGAGAAGAAAGAAAGATACTGGACCTAAAGCCCGGTCTTACCAGCTTCGCGAGCATTAAATACATTGACGAGGAAGATATCTTATCGTTACAGGAAATTCCCGGAAAATACTACAGAGAAGTAATATATCCCGACAAAATAAAACTGGATGTTATTTATTATGAAAAACGTTCAAATTTACTTGACTTAAAAATATTCTGGCATACTATTTTCAAAAGTAAACGGAAGAAATTCCTAAATAAATTTGAATAGCTCTTGGATGAATGGAGACTAAGATTTTTTGAAATACATTCGATACCAGTTAATAAAATTCTTTACTCCATCTTTTACAGGAGTATCAGGTTTGTATCCGAGTTCCGTTTCAAGATCACTGACATCTGCCCATGTAGCCATTACATCACCAGGTTGCATGGGTAGAAAGTTCTTCTTTGCTTTCTGTCCAAGAGCTTCTTCAATTGCATCAATGAAATCCATTAGGTTCACCGGACTGCTATTGCCAATATTAAAAACTTTATAAGGTGCTCTGGATGTGCCGGGGTCAGGATGCTTGCCTGTCCAGAATTCATTTCCTTTTGGTGGATTATCAATAACTCTTACGACCCCCTCAATTATATCATCAATGTATGTGAAATCTCTGCGCATATTTCCTTCATTAAAAACCTGTATTGGTTTTCCTTCGAGTATGGCCTTTGTAAATAAGAAAAGTGCCATATCAGGTCTTCCCCAAGGTCCATATACTGTGAAAAAGCGTAGACCAGTTGTAGGGAGTTGAAACAGATGGCTGTAATTGTGAGCCATTAGTTCGTTAGCCTTTTTACTGGCTGCATACAAGCTAATAGGGTGATCAACATTATCGTGAGTAGAAAATGGCATAGATTCATTTAATCCGTAAACACTCGAACTGCTCGCATAGGTCAGATGTTCAACTGAATTGTGCCGACATGCTTCAAGAATATTTACAAAACCAACAATGTTACTGTTCACATATGCCATTGGATTCTCAAGGCTATACCTCACTCCCGCCTGAGCAGCAAGATTGCATACTTTCTCAAATTTCTCCTCAGAAAATAACTTGTCAACTGCCTTCTTATCCTCCAAATTCAATTGAATAAAACTATAATTAGACTGTGTTTCTGAAGCAACTTTTTTCCCGTATGCTATTTTCTCCCTCTTAATGCCTGTTTCATTAAGCCTGTCATACTTCAGATCAACAGAGTAATAATCGTTGATGTTATCAAGTCCAATAACTTCATCTCCCCTTTCAAGCAATTTTTTTGCAAGATGAAAACCAATAAATCCGGCAGTACCTGTTACTAATATTTTCATAATTTGATTGAGTTTTGAAACTTCAATCACAAAAATACGATTAATGAAGCTTAATGCTAAAGGTGTTCAGGAGTTTTTTGCCAACATCTGCAATGTTCAGATGAACATCCAATTTTTGGTGAATAAAAAGTGGCCGTCTGGAAAGTTCTATTTTAAAAATGATTCAATACATATCCTTGGGTGTTACTCATTTTTTTCTATGATATTCTGTGGTTTAATTTTCATAATCCTGAAAAACATAGATTAAATAAAATAAATTATAGAATCATTCCAGACAGCCACTCCTATGAAAAACTAAGGCTTAATTATCATTGACTACCTCACCCAGTCCACTTATATCTGTTTCAATGTCAGGGAAATCACGATAATATACATTGCCTAAGCCATCAATATCCACTTCGAGAGTTTCTTTTGCTCTGATTTCAATGTTGCCGGTACCATTGATTTCAGCTACTCCCTGATAAACTGGTAATCCATAGGCTTCAATATTCCCAACACCATCAATCTCCAAACTGAGGAGTTCTTGTGGAGGGCCGCTTATATAAAAGTTACCAACACCGCTCAGTTTAACACCTGAAAGCGAAGGCATTGAAATATCCACTCTTATTTCTTCATCGCTATTTACGCTTAAGTTTTCTTTGAAGCGTATAACCAATTCATCACCAACCACTTCAGCAATCATGTATGACAATATGTTTTCATATGCTTTCATGGTAACATGCTGATCATGTCCTGTTTCAATGTAAACATTCGCCACCCCTTCAAGATCAACGAATTCAAAATCCGGTAAATCAACAGTTAATTCTTTTATTTCACCATCTCCTGTAATTCTTTTACTGTCATCATCCCAGAAGTTTTTGTCGCATGAAATGCAAGCCAAAACAAGACTCAGTATGAGGAATATATATCTATTTTTCATTCGTATAGCCTTTAATTCAATAATCAAAGACAAATTAATGATCTAAGAGTTGCTTATTTGAAGGAAATTAATTTAACCTGGCTATACAGTTTTTCTATAACGCCATATGGCCAATCCATTTGTAAATACTGCATAAACAGATACTGCTATCAATTCTTTAGAAATGTCAACAAATCCAGAGCCTTTCAGTAATACCATCCTAACTATTTTGATAGAATATGCCATTGGATTGATTATGTTAAGTTTTTGTCCCCATTCAGGCATATTTTCCACTGCAGTAAATAATCCGCTCATCAAAATAAATATCATCACAAAGAAGAAAGACACAAACAATACTTGTTGCTGGGTTTGTGATATAGTAGATATAAACAATCCAATGCCTAAAGCAGCAATTAGATAGATTATGGTGAATGCAAACAAGGTTATTAAACTCCCTACGATAGGAATATTGAACTGAATCTTAGCAACGGCCAGTCCAAATATCATCTCTACAACACCAATTATTAAGAAAGGGATTAATTTACCGGCAATAAACTGGTATTTTTTAATCGGTGTTACATTCAGTTGTTCAATGGTTCCCATTTCTTTTTCTTTTACCAGGTTCATTCCCGTCATTAACCAGCCTATAATGGTAATGAGAAGAGCCATAATTCCGGGAGCCATGTATATCTTATAATTAAGCTCCGGATTATACCAGTGACGTGTTCGTACCTCTATAACCGAAGGTATATTTTCTATTGCCATTTGCTCTGCAAGAATTCCTTGCGAATAGTCTCTTATAACAGCATAACAATAGGCCATTGATAACTCTGCCTGAGAACCGCTGATAGCATTCAACAGTAGCTGCACTTTAGGTTCCTGTCCCGTCTGAAGATCCTTACTGAAATTTTCAGGAATTAGGCATACTACATCAGCATTATTCCTTAATAGGTTTTCTTCGGCCATTTTTTCGTTATCACTCACATCTGTTGTAATAAAAAATTTTGAAGCTGAAAACCTATGAATGAGCTCGGATGAAGATGTGCTCTTGTCCCTGTCAACAAAATAAATTTTAATGTTTTTCATTTCGAAAGTTGCGGCATAAACCAATACAACCATTTGCAGTATGGGAACTAAAATTATAGCCCTGCTTAATATTTTATCTCTGAAAATCTGAAGAAACTCTTTTTGTATTATGTAGAGTATTGTTCTCATCCTTTGACTATGATAATCTGATCTGAAATTTTTTAACACTTAGCAAAATAAAACCAACCAACATACCAGTAAGTATGGCTATATCTTTCCAGATATAAACAAGACCTACTCCTTTAAGCATAATATCCTTAAGGGCAGATAAAAACCAGCGAGGAGGCATAAAAATGCTCACAAATTGTAATACTTTCGGCATATTTTCAATTGGATAAATAAATCCGGATAATAGCACTGTTGGCAACATTAAACCAACCAGCGAAATGATCATGGCCACCTGCTGAGATTTTGCAATAGTAGAAATTGTAATGCCTATTGAAAGGGCAAGAAAAATATACAAGAGACATAATCCGAATAATAATGCCACACTCCCATTCACCGGAACATGAAATACAAAATACCCCATAGCAACAATAACAATGGAATTTAAGAATGCAAGTGTCATATAAGGAACAACTTTTCCCAAAATAATTTGAATAGGCCTTAACGGAGAAACCAGCAATACTTCCATGGTTCCTAATTCTTTCTCGCGAGTTATGGATATGGACGTCATCAAAGTCGAAATTAGCATGAGAATTAAGGCAATGGTTCCCGGAACAAACATATTGGCCGAACGCAAACGTTCATTGTAGTACATTCTGTGTGTCACATCAATTAAAACTTTTGATTCTGAAAACATTGATTCGGCCATGTAGCTATTAATAATGTTCCTGGTATAGTTTTCAAGTATTCCTGCTGTATTTGGTTCTGACGCATCAGTAATAATCTGAATTTGAGCTTTTCCTGTTTTTGTGAAATTTTTACCAAAATCATTCTCAAAAAGTATTACTTCCTTCACTTTTCCTTTTTTGAACAAAGGTTCTATTTGAGTGACAGAATTAATTTCCTCTTTAAGCAGAAAATATCCAGATGAAAGCAATTTATTGGTAATGGAAGTAGATATTTCATCTTTCGAGGGATCGAGTATAGCAATTCCAGCATCCTTTATTTCTGTTGTTATTACATGTCCAAACAATATAAGCTGAATTATAGGAATGAAAGTTATAATCAACACTGTCCGGATATCCCGTATCAAATGTCTGAACTCTTTCACTACAAATGCATAAAATCTTTTCATACCTGGTTTCTCGCTATTTTTAAAAACACATCATAAATGTTATCCGACTGATATTTCTCTTTCAGGCCTTGCGGACTATCAAGAGCTACGATTTTTCCCTCATGCATTATGGATACACGATGACAATACTCTGCCTCATCCATATAGTGCGTGGTGACAAACACAGTAATCCCTTTTGATGAAGCTTCATAAATAAGTTCCCAAAACTGACGCCTGGTAATCGGATCAACGCCACTTGTTGGTTCATCAAGAAAAACAATTTTTGGCGAATGAATAAGAGCCACTGAGAATGCCAGTTTTTGTCGCCAACCTAATGGCAGATCACCAATCAAATAATTTTTATATTCTGTCAAAGCAAATTGTTCAAGCAGTTGATCTATACGCTTTTTTATAATTTTCGCACTCAATCCGTAAATTCCTCCATAAAAGCGAATATTCTCAGCAACTGTCAGATCGTTATAAAGAGAGAACTTTTGGCTCATATAGCCGATGTTCTTTTTAATTTGTTCAGTCTGGGTATACACATTATATCCTGCGATTGAAATTGAGCCCGATGAAGGTTTTGATAAGCCACAAAGTATTTTAATGGCTGTTGTTTTACCAGCACCATTGGCACCAAGAAAACCAAAGATTTCTCCTTTCTCCACCGAAAAGTTCAAATCGTCATTTGCAACGAATTTTCCAAATCGTTTGTAAAGATGCTCTACTATTATGGCCTTGGCTTTTGTCATGCTTGTTACTTATAATTCATGAATTTCAGTTTCTTTCTCCATAAGCTTCATGAAAACATCTTCTATCTCCGGTTTAATAAGCTGAATTGTTGTGCTCTCGTTCTCGTTTCTTCTAAGAAAAAGATGTAGATCATCCAAATCTGCCTCATCTCTTTTATCGGTATAATGCAAAGAGTGCCCAAATGGAAAAACCGATTCACAATGTTTATATTTTCTCATCAGAAGTAATAAACTATATATATCAGGTGAGGTAAAAGCATAAAGTTTTTTGCCGAAAGTTTTAATGATTTCTTGAGGAGAATCGATGGAAAGAATGGATCCTTTTTGAATTAATGCCACCCTGTTGCACATTTTTGCTTCGTCCATATATGGAGTGGAAACCAGAACAGTTATACCTTTTTCCTTCAAACCCTTCAGAAGTTCCCAGAATTCTCTCCTTGAAACAGCATCAACACCGGTAGTCGGTTCATCCAGCACTAAAAGTTTCGGCTTATGGATCAAAGCACATGAAAGTGCCAGTTTTTGCTTCATACCTCCGGATAATTTGCCTGTCAGTCTGTTTTTAAAAGGTTCTATCTGTTTGTAAACATCACGAATCAAATCATAGTTTTTTTCAATACTTGTTCCGAATACAGTAGCGAAAAACTGGAGGTTTTCTGCAACTGTGAGATCAGAATACAATGAAAAACGTCCGGGCATATACCCAACTATCATCCTTATTTTTCTGTAATCTTTTAGTACATCTATATTATTTATTGTTACACTTCCCTCATCGGGAAGCAGTAAACTTGTAATTATTCTGAATAGAGTGGTTTTCCCTGCACCATCCGGACCGATAAAACCAAAGATCTCCCCTTCATTTACTTCAAATGAAATATCTTCAATTGCAACTGTATTTTTGTAAGCTTTCTTTATATGTGTGGCTTGCAGCATTCAATTCTAATTTTCAGAGAGTAATTTGACCTCTCCGGGCATGTTAATTTTCAGAGTGCCGTTATTTTTTACCGAGATTTTAACAGCATAAACAAGATTTACACGTTCTTTTCTGGTTTGAATAATTTTAGGCGTGAATTCAGCATTCGATGCTATGGAACTGATTTTTCCCTCTAACTTTTGAAAACCACCGGTTCCATCATCAGTAAGAACAACTACTTGTTCTCCAATTCTAAGTAGAGGCAGCTGATCGCCACTAAAATAAGCCTTTAACTCCATCTCATCCATGTTCGCCATTTTCAATAAAGGCTTGCCCATGGCTACAGTTTCACCTATTTCAGCATAAGTATTCAATATAGTTCCTGAAACCGGAACCCGAACCATAGCTCTTTCAGTTACATCTTCAACCTGATCAATGTTAGCTTCGAGGGCTGCCACTTCAGCATCAATGCCGGAGTAATTGGTCTTCACCTGAATGATTTGTTTCTCTAGAATTTGCAGATTATTCTTCAGATCATCCTGTTGTTTTTTTGAGGCCGCTCCATCTTTAAGCATTTTCTCAATACGATCCATATCTTCCTGCACAGCTTTCTTTTGTTCTTCCAGAACAGCTATCTGTGCAGCTATATTTGCTTTCTTAGAAAGGATTGAATTACGTCGTGCATAAAGCTCCCTAATCTTCAAATGATTTTGCATGGTATCTATGACATATGCCAATTTACCTGAATCAACTACCTCTCCCTCTGAAACGTTCTTTTTAATTATCGTTCCGTTTGTCTCAGATGAGAGTAAAATCTCAATTGCCGAGAAATTTCCGTAAGCATCAGACTCATCGTCATTGTTACAGGCGTTGATCATGATCGCTGTTAATGCTAGTAGAATACTAATCTTTTTCATTTATATTGATTTTTATTATTCATCAGTTTTGATTGCACTAAAATCTATTCCTTCTATCAGGTATGACCTAGCCTGAGAACTCTGGTATTGAATTTTATGCGTTTCAAGCTCAATTCGTGCTATGATTTCAGCATTCAGATCCTCAAGGTACCTGGAAGTAGTGATGGTGCCATTTTTCAATGCAGATGCACTTGCTTCACTCACAAAAATTCGTTGTTCAATAATTTGTTCATCCAGCTTAATGAGTTGTAAAAGTTTCTCCTGCTCAATCTGCTCATTACTTGAAGACATTTTCATTTTCTGGTTGAAATCTTCTCGGGTGGTGTTCACTATTTCCTTTTGCTTGCGGATAATTTGTGTTTGTCTTTTGTTCTCGTTCCAATCAAATATTGTCCAGGAAAGTCTTGCTCCCACTATATAATAATAATCCGATTGATTCTCAAAGAAGTTCAAACCCGGGTAGCTATAACCAGCCTGGCCATAAGCATAAAGTTTTGGGAGATTTTTTGTCGAATTGAGCCTGGCCATTTTATCCAGTTTCATCAACTCAGTATCAAAATATTTGTCTTCGGGACGGACAGCAGTTACAAAATGAGCAACGCTATCTGAATCAACAAATTTTGTGTTTGTATCAATTTTTATTCCTGTAAGAATTTCAAGAGCGGATAGAGTCTGTGATTGGTATTTTTCAATTTCCATAATATTCTGATAAGTTTTCAGCAATTCTGCACGCATTTTTCCTACCTCAGATTCGCTGATCACTCCATTCTTATAAGCAGATTCTAATTCAAGCAAACGTTTTTGCAAAATGTTCTCTTTCAATGCCATTACATCTTTGTTTTTGCTTAACAACAATGATTTGAAAAAGAAATCAACTACCTGGTTGTTCAGTTGATAAAGCTCATTCTCCACCCTGTTAATCTGAGAACTATATGTGACTTTCTCCAAATCTTTACCTTTTCGTGTAATGCCTCCGTCATAGATCATCTGATCCGCTTCCAGCCCCATATTGTACTGAAATTTGTCTATCTGGAGAAAATCTCCAACTCCAGGAACGGATACTGTTACCGCATCGCTCTGATACCATGCTTTTCCATAAGCAGAAAGACTGGGTAAATACGTGGCATTCTTACCCGAAATTGCCAATTCAGAAATTTCATTATAAGTTTCAATCTGAGGTCTGATCTGAGCATTGGAACGAGTCGCAAGAAGACACTGTAACAAGGTAAGGGAGTCAGTTTGTGCTTTTGAAACTGCGAAAACAGATAGAACAATCAATCCAAAAAATATAAATCGCTTCATACCGGAAAATTTAAGGTTTTATTGAATTCTCTATAAAAAGATATATTTCTTCCTTCCTCTGCTTTAAAAAGTCATCCGTATTGATTACAAGTTCATCCCCGGCTACTTTTTCCAGAAGAGGAT
>CAYWBC010000087.1:0-16301 GCA_964456285.1 uncultured Bacteroidales bacterium | reverse complement strand
AACTATTCAAATCAAAGATTTGTTGTTTTTCGGGACTACCAACTGCTCCACCCCGCAATATATTTTAAACACTTTAAGAACTATCTAATCTTTTGGAGTCCAACGAGTGCCGAAAATCTCAAAATTTCATTTTGTTAGATTTTCGAGCATCCTCGAAAAACTATTCAAATCAAAGATTTGTTGTTTTTCGGGACTACCAACTGCTCCACCCCGTATTATCTTTTTAAAGTGCTTATTTTTTAGGTGGGTGCAAATATACACAAGATTTTAATTCTGCAAAAGTTTTCCTTTACTTTCTAGGATAACAGATTATATTTAAATTCTGGAAAAAAGTGGAATAATCATTAACTTGTGGGTATGAAAAAGATACCACCTCCCATATATGTTGTTTCAGGGGGAAAATCCCTTGCTGGTGATCACATGATAAAATCTTTACTCGTCCAATACCCGAATAACAATGTTCCTGTTATTCTTATTCCTCAGATAAATTCCAAAAAACAAATTGATGAATTACTTATAAAAGTTTGCAATACAAAAGGGATAATAACGCATACAATGGTAAATAAAGAATTGCGGGAATATTTAAAATTGAATGCTGCCAAATGCAATGTAAAAGCTATCGATTTTATGGGAGAGTTGGCTGATTACCTGAATGGAATACTTGATATTAATTCTCTTGAAAAACCGGGATTGTACCATGATATTAAGCAGGAATATTACGATCGTATGGATGCAATTGAATTTACTCTTTCTCGCGATGATGGTATGCAACCACAAAAACTTTCTGAAGCAGAAATTATTTTAACAGGCGTATCAAGGGTTGGGAAAACACCTCTGAGTATTTATCTTGCTATGTTTGGCTGGAAGGTTGCTAATGTTCCGATTATCAGGAATATCGATCCACCTGAAAATTTGTTTAAAGTGGATCATCAGAGAATATTCGGATTAACAATCGGGGCCAAACAACTTCTATTCCACAGAAAAAAAAGAATGGCCAGCCTGGGAATGAATGAAAACGATCAATACCTTCAGGAGCATATGATTGAAGAGGATATTCAGTATGCAATGAGAATTTTCAAGAAAGGTCGGTTCACAGTAATCAATGTGACAAATAAACCAATAGAAAGTTCTGCCACTGAAATTGTGCGAATAATTTCTTCGAGGTTTGATGTCTCTGAAAATAAAACACGAAACTGTTTCTAGTATCACAATCATGTCAAATTGACATTTTTTATCCCCATTTTATCCTTTGGTAAACAATTTGTATCTATCCTAATATGACTTAATAATTACAATTATGATTGGAATAGGATATATATTAATTTTTGCAGTTTTTGCCATCGCAAGTATGATTGTTGGAAACCAACTTAAATCCCGCTTTAAAAAGTACTCTAAAATACCTACTAACAGAGGCATGAGTGGTAAAGATGTTGCTGAAAAGATGCTGTATGATAATGGTATTACTGGTGTAAAAGTTATACCTACTTCAGGACAATTATCAGATCATTATAATCCCGCAACAAAGACTGTTGCACTGAGTGAAAGTGTATATTACGGGCAAAATGTATCGGCAGCAGCTGTTGCTGCACATGAATGCGGTCATGCGGTTCAACATGCAAATGCATATTCAATGCTTCAATTGCGTTCCGCTTTAGTGCCAATTCAAAATGTTAGTGCTAAAATCCTAAACTTTGTTTTTGGTTTAATGTTTTTTGGAGTATTATTCTTTACACGTATATTTCCAATTGACCTCGCGCTAATCATATTTATAATCTGTTATGGTGTGTTTACACTATTTGCTTTCATTACACTTCCCGTAGAAATTGATGCAAGCAATAGAGCACTAGCATGGCTGGACATTAGTGGAGTGACAAACTACAGCAACAACGCACAAGCTAAAGATGCACTAAAGTGGGCAGCCTATACATATGTTGTTGCAGCCCTTGCTTCTCTTGCAAGTTTTTTATATTTCTTATTGATGTTTCTCGGTCGAAGGAATTAGCTCAGAGAAAATATTCTTCTACCTTTACTCCTATGTAAATAACAAGAGCTTTTTATGAAATATATTACCATATCGCTGACTCTTTTCTTTTTAGCTTTTAAATTCGCATCAGCCCAAAGAGCCGATTTTATTAAAGAAAACTACTCTAAAAAGGAAGTATTTATTCCAATGCGCGATGGTGCGAAATTGTTTGCCGCTATCTATACTCCTAATGATACTTCTGAGACCTACCCAATCATGATTGTTAAAACACCTTATGGTATCAGGCCTTATGGAGAAGAAAATTATCATGAACAGATAGGACCCTCGGCATATCTTGAAAAAGAGAAATACATATTCGTACATATAGATGCTCGTGGCATGTTTATGTCAAATGGCAAAATGTTACAGATGACACCACATCAGCCATCAAAACCAGATTCAAGTTATGTTGATGAAAGTACTGATACATATGATGTCGCTGAATGGTTAATTCAGTATACAAAAAACAATGGGAATATTGGTCTTTGGGGAATATCTTATCGTGGTTTTTACGCTTCAGCCGGTATCATTGATGCGCACCCGGCAATAAAATGCTCAAGCCCTCAGGCTCCCATAGCTGACTGGTATATCGGTGATGATATTCATCATAACGGTGCTTTTGAACTCCTGTCTTCCTTTGATTTTTTTGAGGCAGTTGGACAATCTCAGGATACATTGTACCAGGAATGGTCAGCAATTAAAAATTTTCCTGTTCGGGATGCATATAATTTTTTCCTGGATATTGAAAGATTGGATGAAATTGAGAGTAAATACTTTATTGGAAATGTTCCATTTTGGGATAGTATAATTCAACATCCGAATTATGATGATTTCTGGCAAAGAAGAAATATTCGCCCTCACCTGAAGAATATAACTCCAGATGTATTGGTAACCGCTGGTTTGTTTGACCAGGAAAATTTATTTGGAAGTATACAGACCTATAAAGCTATCAATAACAATAGCAATAATATTACACGACTAGTGCTTGGACCATGGATTCATGGCGGATGGGCACGTACCACAGGAGAACAATTCGGGCATCTGAAATTTAATGCGGCAACATCCGATTACTACCAGAAGGACATAGAACTTCCTTTCTTCAATTTTTACCTGAAACAAAAGGGTTCTTTAGATAATGTGCATAATGCAAGTATTTTTATGACCGGAAGCAATGCATGGCATTATTTTGATCAATGGCCGCCAGAGGATCTGAAGATGGAACAAATGTACTTAGATAAAGATCAAAGTCTTAATTTCAAGATTCCTGAGCAATCAGGCCTCATTTATGATGACTATCTTTCAGATCCGAATAATCCGGTTCCCTATACACAAGTATTTCACCCTGTAAGACTTTTTTATAACAAAGAATACATGGCAGAAGATCAGCGCTTTGCAGCATCAAGACCAGATGTGCTAAGTTATGAATCGAAAGTGCTTGAAGATACACTTACCTTCGTTGGTCCGATTCTGGCTAATATTTTTGCTGCATCAAGCACATCAGATTATGATCTTGTGGTTAAAATTATTGATGTATACCCTGACACAAACAAAACAGATTATTATGGGAATCCTGTAACTGAATTAGCTGGATTTCAGCAGCTTGTGAGAGCTGAGATTTTTAGGGTGAAATACAACAACAGCTTTGAAAATCCCGAACCTATACTACCAGGTAAAATTGAAGAAATAAAAATTAAATTAAATGACGTTAGTCATGCATTTCTTCCGGGGCATAAGGTAATGTTACAGATTCAAAGCAGTTGGTTTCCTCTTTTTGATAGAAATCCTCAAAGATTTATGAATATTTATCTAGCTGATGACAGAGACTTTCAGAAAGCAATCATTAGAATATACCACTCACAAGACTATCCTTCGAGAATTGAATTTGGGACATTAAAATGATAATATACTAACTGAGATTCAACAGGCGAATTGCTGAGCGGGCACATCTTTCAATTAATTGAGGAGCTGTAATAAGTGCTTCTTTAAGGTCCATTGGTCTATCTAATATTGAAAGTATTGCATCAAAACCCAGCTTGTATAATTCATTATATCCCTCTCCCAGGCTTCCTGCTATGGCAATTACTTTTTTATCATAAAGTTTAGCAACTTTTACAACACCCATTGGTGTTTTACCATACTGCGTTTGAAAATCAATTTTACCTTCTCCTGTAATTACCAAGTCTGCCCATATCACATTTTCATCAAGGTTTGTCATTTCCCGAACCAAAGAAAAACCAGGTTTCAATTTGGCTCCCGCAAAGGCCATAAGACCTCCTCCCAAACCTCCTGCAGCACCTGAACCAGATTTATTTTTAATGTCAACTTTCAACTGTTCTTTCATTAAACGTCTTAAGTGAGTTAAATTCTCATCAAGTTTTTTCACCATCTCTGAATCTGCTCCTTTTTGAGGCCCATAAACATAGGAAGCTCCTTTGGGCCCGACAAAGGGATTGGTTACATCACAAGCTACACGTATCTTGCACTCCACAATTCTGCTATCAATCTGAGAATTATCTATTGTCTGAATATCTCCTACTTCACCTCCTCCTGTACCGATTTCTCTGCCCTCACTATTAAGAAATCGGATACCCAGAGCTCTTGCCATGCCAACTCCACCGTCGTTTGTTGCACTACCACCAACACCAATTACTATTCTCCGGCAGCCCAGGTTAAGAGCTTCAATTATGAGTTGTCCTGTTCCAAAAGTACTTGTCAACCAAGGATTTCTTTCTTCTTCAGAAAGTAATTCAAGCCCTGACGCAGAAGCCATTTCAATAATTGCTGTTTCGCCATCCCCCAAGATACCAAAGCTAGCCTTTATTGGGCGGCCAAGCGGATCAGAAACCTCTCTCCTAACTATCTTACCATCTGTTGCATCTACCAAAGAATTAACAGTACCTTCACCTCCATCCGCCATAGGCAGAATTCTGATTTCTGCTTTCGGTAATTCAAACAGAATACCTCTTTTAATCGATTTTGCTACCTCTAATGCAGAGAGACTGTCTTTATATGAATCAGGAGCAATTAGTATTCTCATGGAATATAAATTTATTAATAATAATCGAATTATGAGAAGTATAAGGAATCTGTTTGAATATTCCTTATGGCAAAAAGAGCAGATACTTATGACTTTGATCAGGTTTTGTTGATCTGAAAATATTCCTATACAGATATCTAAATATATAGATTTCATTATAAGCGCATGTGCACCATGTATTTATGAAAACATTTACCAGTGTATATGCATCTATATCTTAGATTAAGCCTCCTTTTCATATCAATTGGCAAGTAACATTTTGCCTTGCACAACCGTATATAGATGCTCTGCCTTGAACGCAGGGATTGCCAACCTTCCTAATGTGACTTATTTTTTTTATTTAAAATTGAAAACTATGAAATTGAAAAGTTTACTTTTTGCATTGCTTATGGTAATGAGTGTGGGAGTGAAAGCATCAGGAAATTTGTCCAATATGCAGGCCATGTATATTGTCAATTTTCTTCGCCTTATCCAATGGCCAGATGCAAGTACATCAAATACTTTTGTAATAGGTGTATATGGTAATAGTCAAACTTTTGATCAATTGGTAGAAATTACAAAAACCAGGAAAGTTGGCACAAAATCTATTGAAATTAAAAAAATCAATTCAACGAAGGAAGCTGAAAATTGTCAAGTGGTTTTCGTGCCAGTGAGTAATAGTAGTCAAATCGCTGAACTTCAGAGCAATTTAGGGAACAGGCCATGCCTGCTTATCAGCGAAAAAGAAGGAATGAACAACAATGGATCAACAATAGAATTTGTGATTCAGAACGATAAACTGAGATTCAGGATAAATGAAACCAGAGCAAAACAGCAAAACCTTATGGTAAGCAAAACACTTATTGATTTGTCTGTTTAGCTTTCACAAAAATATAATCGGATTTAATAAAGGCTGTTAGCCTGTTTAATTAACTTCGTTGAGCCCTACGGGGTTCATAAATTTCTTTTATGAAACTGGTTACGATTAAGTTACACTAACTTTTTTTCAAAAACTAAGTGTAACTAAATCGGGTTAACCTGCTTTAACACAGATTAAACTGTGAATTTATAAATAGGGCAGGTTAGATATTAACAGCCTTATTTATTTTCTACCCACATTACCTGGTAGGCATCCAATACAACAACATTTTCTAGCACTTGGTCGGACAATAATTCTCTTTTACCTTCAAGCTTAATTGACAAATTATTAAGTCCCAGGCTAATAGAATCAGGTGAAATATTTGCTATCACAAGCAATTGACTATTGTCTCCACGCGTAAAGGCAAATAAATTTTCCCGGATGTCAATTACTTCCTGTCTGCCATCAGGATGAAAGGCAACAATTCCTTTTCGAATTGCAATTCTTCTTTTAAGTTCTTCTAAAATTCTTGAATGATCGGTTTTTCCTTCAAGAAGAGGATACAGCTCTTCCTCAGTCCATTTTCTTCGGTTTACAGTTCGTGGCATGCCGGTTACTTCAACCCCTTTATTGAAATTATGGGTACCCAATAAACTGTGAATATAGAAGGCAGGTATTCCTATAAATGACATCATGATTGTCTGAGAACAAATAAATCGATCAACCTGAAGATTGTCTTCTCCCCTGGCGGTATATTTCAATGCATCGAGGTAAGTAATATTTAATTCATAGGGACTATCAGTTCCATCGGTATTTCTTTTGGTACTGACATATCCTCCGTATGACTTCATGGCTTCTGCAAGAAGTAGAATTTCTTTATCCGGAAGAATGCCTTCCAATGGACGAATGCCAATGCCATCATGTGATGCAGTAAAATTAAAAAAGGTACATCCTTCAGGAATATTTGATAATCCTTTTGCCCATTCTGCTAAATATTTTGAGTTTGATGAGTATAATGCATGCAGCAATAATGGAGGCAGACTAAACTGATATACCATGTGAGCCTCATCCCCTGATCCAAAGTAGCTTAAGTTCTCAAGGTTTGGCACATTGGTTTCTGTTATGATTATAATTTTCGGATCAATATACTTTGCAATATCACCCATTAACTTAACAATCTCATGAGTTTGGGGCAAATGAAGACATGAAGTGCCGATTTCCTTCCAAAGAAATGCAATGGCATCGAGCCTGATGATCCTTGCTCCCTTCTCGAAATAATGAAGAAGTACATTCATCATTTCAAAAAGCACTTCAGGATTTCCAAAATTCAAATCTATCTGGTCCTCACTAAAAGTTGTCCATAGGTACTTCCTCCCATCAATAGTCTCAAAAGGAGAAAGTAATGGCAAACTTCTTGGCCTGACAACTTTTGAAAGATCAACAGCCGGATCAACCTCGATAAAAAAGTTTCTGCCAGGATCTTTTCCCTCCAGGTAATTCCTAAACCAACTGCTCTGCTTTGAAATATGGTTTATCACGAGGTCAGCCATCAAAGAATAATCTTGAGTTATCATTGCTATATCATCCCAGGTTCCCAAATCAGGATTAACCTGCAGATAATCAATTACAGAAAAACCATCATCAGAACTATAAGGAAAGAATGGAAGTATATGTACAGTATTAACAGATCTTTCAAGATGTTTGTCAAGAAATGTTTTTAAGGTTTTGAGAGGGGTTTGATTAGAGGATTTTATGCTGTCCCCATAAGTAATTAGAATGATGTCCTTCTCATTCCATTTCTCCTGAATTTGATCTTCAGAGGATCTTAGGCTTTCGATTCTATCCAGGAATTGTGAAAACAAATTATCAGGGAGTGGTAAATCACCATAAATTAATTTCAATCTGCTTTTAACGCTTTTTACAAACTCTGATTGATTCATAGTATTACATTATCAATATCATCAAGCGCAGAAATCAAAATATTTTCATTACAAAGATAAGATCAGGCATTATCCATTTCGACAGCCTCTCTTAGTTTTGAATAAAAATCCGGAATGGCACTTACCACTCTTTTCCAGCTCGGAATTGTTGGAACCTGCATCGGGTTATCGAGAAACATTTCACCCGCCCTGTAAACATTTGTTGCAAATAAATCAATAGCCTGTTCCTCAAGATGCCTGTCAAGCGTAAGTCCGTTTAATACAGCATCGGCATAATATTGATCAAGGAAATCAAGTGCCGTTCGATAATAGGAAGCTTTTATAGATCTTACCAGCCCACGCGAAAACACAACCCCGTTGGTGGCCAGTTTAGAAAATATCGCTCTGGTAATTTCTGTGCTCATTTTTGAAAGTCCAGAATTTGAATCATCTTGTGATAATTCCTGGTGTTTATGATCGTACCGGTCGGCAATTTCTACCTGGCAGATACGTCCAATTGCATTGTTTCGCATAGCTTCTGAAAGTATTCCTATTTCGAGGCTCCAGTCACTTGGAATGCGTATGGTTTTAGTAACATCTGCACGCATTGAAAACTCTCCGGCAAGAGGATATCTGAAACTATCTATATATTCCAGAAAGTCATCATTTCCAAAAAATCTTTTAAGGGTTCTCAATAGCGGAGTTACCAGCAAGCGGGCAACACGTCCATTCAATTTTACATCGTCGGCCCGATAGTAGAATCCTTTGCAAAATTTAAAATTATATGTGGGGTCAACCACAGGATAGAAAAGTCGGCCAAGCATATCTCTGCTATAGGTTACAATATCACAGTCATGCAAAGCTACAGCCTCAGAACGACCTGAAGCGTTAAAATAACCAAAACAGTACCATGCATTTCTTCCTTTGCCCATCTCACGTGGAGCAATAGACATATCGATTAGCAATTTGTCTAATGCCCTTAAACGTGGACCATCGTTCCATAGAATACGATAGTGCTGAGGAAGGCGTTTAAAATATTTCTTAGCATGTTCAAATTCTTCCTTGTTGGCTTTGTCAAGTCCAATAATTATCTCTTCGAGATATGGTATTTTCACAATTTCATTGATTATCGATTCAAGTGCCGGACCGGACAATTCAGAATATAAACAGGGTAGAATAAGCGACATTGGGCGTAATTTGGAAAAGGAAATCAACTTTTTTTCCAGTTCTTCATACGGTCTTTCTCTGAAGTTATGAAGTGTGGTTACCAGACCATTTTGATAAAAATCTCCCATGGGTTGAATTTATGTAGTTCGACATTTAATTATTCTAAGTTCAATACTCTTGTAAACATCCTAATAATTAAAGGTTTCAAGAGTTCAGCAATAATCTTATGATCAAGCTTTTGTTGCAAAACTTTAAGATTATGCAACACCATCTCATTTCTTATATGATAGTTTTTCAGGATAATATATGCTTTTTCAATCAGTTCATTCGTAAGAATGCATTTTTCAATACTAGGAAAATTAAATCCCAGGTGCTCAATATCCGACTGATAAACATCGTATTTATTGATTACAACAGGCAAACCAAATGATACCATTTCGAGAAGGTTATTACCAAATCCTTCCACCTCGCTGAAATAAGTTCCAATACCACTATAGTGAGAAACAATAGCAGGCACCTCATAGAAACTATAGTACTTCTTATCTACAATAATATCACGATGAGAAAGAATTCTACCTTCTCCATATATCAATACAACATTCGATTCAGGATTTTTTAGAATTTGCTTTTCATAATACTCATTAAGCATCCTTTTATATTCAACCTGCTCATCACCGGAATGACCACTAATGAGCAATACAATACATTTTCGAAGTCCATCCTTTGCAAATCGTTTTTCCAGTTGAATTGCAAAATCAAGCGCAACCTCAATTTTTTTCCTTGGTACAATCCTGGTATGCTGAAGCAGTATTATTGTTTCTTCCAAAGTAAAATTTCTTTGTTCAATTTCACATATCAAACCGATGTCACTCAAAAATGTATCATTATAATTATCAAGGGGTGGAGAAATTAGCTCACCATTGTCCCAATCCTGATTTTCCCATTCCCAGTCTATACTGCTTGTGTTTGGTACAATAATAGTCCTATTGCTAAAAAAGTTCTCGATGTTAGGATAGTTCAATGACTTGAAGAGTTTTTTCGCCAGCTCAGGCTGAGTTTTGTTTATAAAGGCTATCCCGTCTATCTCTGTACCCGGAAGATATTTAAGATATTTTTTAATTACCGGATTTGGATTTTTAAACACCTCACGTTCAAAATAAGAATCATGCCACCAAACCATTACTTTTGGCCAAATGATTCCTTGATCACGTAATTCCTCAATAAAGTACCCTAAACCAACAGCAGTAATAAAATTATATGGATGAGAAGTATTGTGTGCAATCAGAAGATCAATGTTGTGTTTTTTGACAAATTTTTTAATGATATCCTTTGCGTAACATGCCTTCTCATGTATAAGCTCATCAAATCCTTCAGGAGGATCCTCACTAAAAAATTTCAGGATAGTTTTATGAATGTCATTCTTATGCCAGAAAATATCATTGGTTTCAGCATTGAATCTTGGTGATGTATGAGCTGCCAGGAAAAATATGCTCCCTAATTCAATGCCCATATCATCAACCATCGCATGCACTGTCTGATCAATTACTATCGACACTCCGTCATTTTTCCCAATCAAAGAGTGAATTATACCTACATTCATGTGCGAAATATTCATTCTAAACTATATTAGTGATTTGTTCCAAATGGTCAATTATATAATCAGGTCTCAATGATTTTGTTCGGATATCATCTTTACGCATTCGTAAAGATCTTTTATCTCCTACAAAAAGGACTGTTTTGAACCCGGTTTGATTGCTTGCATAAATGTCTTTCAGCATATCATTGCCGACAAAAAGTACTTCAGCGGGTATAATTCCATAATTCCATTTAAGAGTAGGAACAAGTTCATTAAAGAGTGTCTGATCAGGTTTTCCCTTTCCGAATTTATAAGAAAAAACTGTAAGTTCTTTATCAAATCCTTTTATTCTTTCTTTAAGCGAGATCTTGTTATTCAAATAGTAATTCATTAGAACCGGAGTATAAAATTGGGCATTGGAGATAATCCCCAAGGGTATTCTCCTCTCTTTCAATGCCGATATCATCTCAATTAATCCCGGCATCATAGAAACCTTATTACTCAGAAATTCAAAAACGCAAGTCATTAATGATATATCAGCATCCTTTTCAATTGCAATTAAGCCTTTACGCTTAGCATGAATAAGTACAATACGCCAAATGCTTAGTATATCAATTTCCGGATAAGGCAAATTGTTCATCCTGCCGGCGTCTTGGCATATATTAATCGTCCTATCAAAATCATTAAGTATATAATCCAGCGTATTTTGATTATTATCCAGAATTTTTATGCCGGATGCATCCAATGCTTGCTTAAGATTTTCTTCAGTAATTTCAGCCTGATCAACATCTCCCGATGAGGATATCAGGAGAGTGCCATAAATATCAAACACAACAGCCTTAATATCAGCATCTCTGCTATATCTGGGCTTTATCCCGGTTGGTATCGGCAGCAGAGGATCCAGATTATCCAATAAATTTTTGATATATTTTTTCGAGTCGTTCCGCATAATTTTGCAACGAATATTCCTTTTTTATAATTGATTTGTTCTTTTCAATCATTCTCTCATCCTTGAAATTTAGCAATTTTTCAAGAAATGAGTTCTCTGTCATTATTATATTTTTGCCTTCTTTGTTGTTTAAAATCTCAGATATGCATGCCCTCTGATCATCATCAGCTAATGAACTAAATTGCAATAGTTGCCCATGCATCATGACTTTGATTTCCTCATACAACAATGGGAACTGAATGCCCGATTTTTTAATGTCTTCTGTAATTTGAGGCAGATCACGTCCAATAACAGGTGTATTGAATAGCCAGGGTTCCAGATAAACCATACCAAATCCTTCTTTAGTGCTTGTAGTAGCACAGAAATCACTGGCATATAACAATTCTTCAAAATCAGTTTTTACTCCTGCTTCAAAAACCAGCTTAATATTTTCTTTTCTGCAAAACTCTTTCCACTCTTCATATGGCTCAATTTCAACCGGATTTTTTGGGGGTTGGGTGACCAGCCAATTTGCCTGTTCCGAAAATAGCACAGCAAGTAAAATATATTCCCCGATATTCTTTCTCCGAATTACACGTACCGGATATGTAATAAGTTTTTTTCTCGAATCAAGATTGAGTAGTTTGCAAATATTTATTTTCAGTTCAGAACTATCTGTCTTTCCCTGTTTTTGAGTAAAACTTACCGGATTAGGAAGCAAAAATACTTTTTTATTTTGTAGGCCATAATCAATCAATCTTCGCTTATCAAAAGAGTTTAATGTTGCATGCATAAAATTGGGCAAATCAGAATAAAGCACCTCTGAAAGATCCTTTCCAAATTCATCTTCAACAATGTTTTTCAGGAATTCCCAATTTTGATTACGGTCCTCCGCAAAATCATGAGCATGATTAAGTATCAAATATCCCCTTTGAGCAAAATCAGAAATTGCCAAAGTCAGCAATGGATTCTTGCCTAAATTCAAATTATGTGCATGTACAATATCATCTCTTTTAATATGTTGGGCAAGAAAATTACAAATAGAACTGTACTCTTCTTTCAAATTTAAATTTCTGTCAGTTAAATAATTTAACTTTTCATTGATGATTATCTCAGCGCCCAATGATTTGATTTGAAACGGATTATCGCAATGTCCGCTTATTACCAAAATATCCTGGCAGACATTGTAATCTCTTAATGCTTTAATCTGTGACTCAATGATACGGGTTACGCCTCCGGGATTCAGATGGTAATGTATAATGACTATTCTATTCATAAACATTTAGTTCCCGGGTAAGAAATTTAGTCTACTAAAGTTACAAACTTTCCATATTGTTGCAATCTATACTGCAATATTTGAAAGTTATTTCTATTTTGCATAAATAAAAATTGATGTATATAAATACAGAAGAAAAAATCATCGAAATTCTAAAATCTTCTGATCAAGCCATGAGTGCAGGGCAATTGGCAGAAAGCTCAGGAATTGACAGGAAAGCAATAGACAAGGCAATGAAGGTTTTAAAAGATAGTGGAAAAATAAGCTCTCCAAAAAGATGTTACTGGACTGTTTCTTAATTAGCCACGATTGTACCCGGCTATTAGTTTAGAGGAACGCCATTTTCTGTTGGATTTTCAGGATCATTACTCCACTCGAACCAACCTCCATCGTATACCGATGCATGAGGCCATCCCATAAGCCATGCATTAAAAAATGCTTCACTTCCCCGCCAGCCTGTGCCGCAGTAAAAAGCAAGATGTTTATCAGGAGTAATCTTTGCATCCTTCCAAATTTTAGCAATTTCATGATACTCTCTGGTTGTATGATCAAGGTTCCTGTAATTCTCCATATGGTATGCATCTGTTCCGCAGTTCCCAAATACAGCTCCGGGAATTCTTCCTTTCTTTTCAATGTAATTGTATCCGCTCACTTCACCAATCCACTCGCTCCAGCTTCTTACACTTACAATATCACCCTTATCTGACTCTATTAACTCTTTTGCTCTTGGAGTATCTATCATAAGCTGAGGTTCGCGAGGAATAATTGTGCCAAAATCTTTGACAGACGAAAATTCTGTTTCCTCAGTACTTAGTTTAAATCCTTCATCCTCCCAGCTCTGTATTCCACCATTCAACACTTTTACATCTTCAACACCTGCATATAACATTATGGCAGCACAGCGTATGGCTCCTAAATGTCCTGCGTTGCTTCCCGGGAAAGGATCATTGTTATCAGGAAATGAGAATCTGCCATAGAGAACAACAGTAGTATCTTTTGTGATTCCAAGGTTTTGAAGTGTATTTTTAAGTTCTTTCGGACTTCTGCGGTTCCATGTTACAGGAGATTCCAAATCAAGGGTATCTAAAGCTATTGCGCCGGGAATATGACCAATTTCGTAATCATTCCTGTTACGATAATGGGCATGGCAGATAACAAAGTTTTTCTTTTCGCTATGAATTAGTTCATTTAACCAATGTGGTGATACAAGGTGCTTAAATCTTTTGAGATGTTCCATGGGTAAATCGGGATCAGTTGTCCACTCTTCAACAAAACGAGAATAGATCCTGACAGCTTTATAGGATGCCTTCTCAAACAATTCTGCAACTTTCTCCAGTTCTTGCATCAAATAACCATAAATAATAATAACATCATCTGGCTTAATGTCCTTTGAGCGCACAATTTCAATCCAGTCCATATAATTTGTCCACTTAAATGGCAAGCTCCTGGCCCCTCTAATATGTCCTCCCCGTTCCTCATTCTTCATTGCCCAGCCATTGTATGCATCCACCGGACGCACATCAATTATTGCAATTCCTTCTTTCCCGATAAGGGTTTTTAATTCTCTGGTTGCTATATCTTTCATTCAATAAAAATTTAGATCACTATGAACTAACAAAGATTTTAAGAAAAAGTAGGATTCAAAGCAAAAAAAAATCAATTTGCTATAAATTTGTTTATTCATCTGATTTTGTAAAATACAAAAAACCAACTATGAGCTTACTTGATCAATTAAAAAAATTCACTGTAATCGTTGAAGATACAGGAAATATTGAGCTAATTAAAAAACACAAACCTCAGGATGCCACAACAAATCCATCACTGCTTTACGCTGCTGCACAAATAGCGCAATACAAACCACTTTTAGATGATGCTATACAGCAATCTACTGTTGATCTTTGCAATCCAAAATCAGATATCAAACCCTGTCTTGAAAGATTGGCAATTAATTTTGGGAAAGAGATACTTTCCATTGTTCCCGGTCGTGTATCAGTGGAAGTAGATGCAAGTTTATCCTTCAATACTGAAGAAAGCATACGCACTGCCAAAAGAATTATTTCAATGTTTGAAAAAGAACAAATTGATCGCTCCCGAATATTGATCAAGATTGCTTCTACCTGGGAAGGTATAAAAGCAGCCGAACAATTAGAGAAAGAAGGAATTCATTGTAATCTTACTCTCTTGTTCAGTTTTGCCCAGGCCATTGCTTGTGCTGAGGCTAATGTTACACTTATTTCACCCTTTGTTGGAAGAATCCTGGATTGGCACAAGGCAAAACAGGGAGTAGATAGTATTCCTGCTACTGACGATCCCGGAGTGTTATCAGTAACACAAATCTACAATTATTACAAAAAATTTGGATACAAAACCGAAGTAATGGGCGCCAGCTTCCGAAATATGGATGAAATTATTGAACTTGCCGGTTGTGATCTTTTGACTATTTCACCACAACTGCTTGATGAGCTCAAAAGTTCAGAAGGTAATCTGGAGCGTAAGCTAGACCCGGATAAAGTCAAAAGATTCGAACTGGAAAAGATCAATCTGGATGAAAAATCTTTCCGATGGATGCTAAACGAGGATGCTATGGCCACTGAGAAACTGTCTGAAGGAATCAGACGCTTCAATGAAGATTTAAATAAACTTTCCAAATTTATCCGGGAAAGTTACTGTGGAAAATAATTCCTGACATAAATTGACCTGGGTTTTGTGGAACATTTATGTATTAAAAAAAGTTTCTCCTTAGAAGAGTGTTAGAGTCTGGCCTATAGTTTCATCGAGCTTAAGTATTCATCTGGAGTCATCACTGAAATCTTTGAACTCTTAAATCCTTTCAAATCTCGCGTTAGAATAATATCCAGATTATTTTCAATGGCTGAATAATATTGAAGTCCATCCTCAAAATCCTTGAACAAACTATCATTAAGTGCCAAATCGATAATTTTGTCATTAAGAGATACTATTTTGGCAAGAACTCTGAATCGTCTAAGTATTTCTCTTGCTTCTGCTGCAGTTTTTAAGCTTGATAATACATAATTTGTATTTGCAACTGTCAATGAGCTTATGGATAATTTTAATTTATTCTTATCTGCAAGAGAGAAAATATGAGCAGAACTTTTGTAGAAAGGGTCTCTTTTTGCCAATAAATCAAGGACGATATTGGTATCGATTAGTAGTTTACTCATTTGTATTTTTTCATCAAATAATCAGAATATCCATTTTTGAAATCGAAATCTTTGTCAAGTTCAATTACCCCAATTAAACTCTCAACGAGAGGAGTTATCTCGTTTTCGTGACTTTTCTTCTTTGTTAATGAAGCTAAGTAAGACTCAATCAGTTTAGAAAGACTTATCTTATGAGACTTTGCATATTCTTTTGCGTTCTCAATAACTGACTGATCAACATTTAAAGTTAATTTAGTATTCATAGTAATTTGTTTATACGTGTAAAATTACAAATATTTTACGTAACTATCAAAATTTCACGTATAGATTTTCAATTTCTGCACGTAAGTTTCTCAAACGGAGATTTGCCACTAAC
>CAYWBC010000086.1:0-16327 GCA_964456285.1 uncultured Bacteroidales bacterium | reverse complement strand
TATTCAATAGGGTGGAATATTTGATGTAAGAATACTTATGTATTCGATTCAGGCTTCTTTCTAAAAAGCTATTAACTGGCAAGATCTTATCAACCAAGTCTAAATTATAAGCACTATATACAGAAATGCTTTCTGATATTAGCAGTTCAACCGCTTTAGAATATCCAATTTCTTGAATTAGAAAAAAAGGCAGAGCTCCACTTGGGTGAAGGCCATACTTGTTATGCAATAATGAGAAGGATGTATTTGGCGCTGCGTATCTAATATCAGCTGACAAAAAAAGTCCAAAAAATGGAGTAGTTACGTTTCCTTCAAAACAAGCTACACATATTTTACTATAATTCACAATACACTGAATCAATTTATCTAAAAGTCTAATTTCTCTATATCTGGCCTTTTTATCTGAAAAATCAGGGAAATCAGTTTTTTTTCCGGATGAAGTATCCTTTAAAATATCTTTAACGAATGCTTTGTAATTGTCAGAACCTAAAACATAAGGTTCGCTCGTAAATAAAACAAATTTAATCTCTTCATCTTGTTCTGCGTGTTTTAGAATACTAATTAGATTCTCAGTCTCTTTGAAGCTTTCAAAAATATCAAAAACTTTTTCCTTAAATTTTATAATTAGAATTTCTTTTTCAGAATAAGTTTCAACAGAATCGTTTTTATATAAATAAGTCATAGTAAAAGTCTTTAACAGTTATTTATCATGGTATAATACAAGAATTTATACCAAAACATTCTATGTATAAAAGTATAAGAAGCAGTATTGTTCTTTGTGCCGCTTAGTGTTGAGAGTCTCTTGTAAAACAATTCTGGCTTAATAGGAGTTTTAAGATTGTTTTATTTCGAAAATATTGTTCATCGTATCCTTTATAAAATAGGTTTCCTTATTATTCTGTCCTTTATGCAAATATGCTTTGTAGTCATTTGCCTTGGCAATATGATAAATTTCCTTAGCATTATTTCTCTGGAGGCAAATATGATTGAATGAAAGTACAATCATGTCATTACTACATTCAAACAACTCTAAATCAACATCTTCGCATTGCAAATGAATAACCTCTACTGTTTTTTTAATATTGAAAATTTTTTCTGCTAGATTCTCATTTATTATAAATGAATTCTTTTTTTGCCCTTTAAGTATTTTAATGTAAAAATCATTTATGTCATTTTTGTCGACTTCTATTCCTATATGTTTTATCATATTTATTGTCGCTTATTGTTTTCCATAATTCTTCGTAAAACTTATATCCTTTCTCATGAATCGTTAGATGTAAGATTAAAACTTGTAGGCAGCATCAACAGTCATTTTATTTGTGTTTCCCTTCCCACTTGCTATGCAATTTTAAAAGACATTAACTTGAATTTTTTCAATTAAATAAATAATAACTACTCCAACCAGTATTAGCAATACTTATTGCTTTAGGCAGCATACCCAAAAAAGCTGCACCAAGTAATGTGCCTCCCGCTATAGAAGATAAACAGGTTGCAATCGTGTGCAGCTTTTCATCATGAAAGAATAGTAACAATCCTGCCAATAATACACTAGCACCACTGCCTACCAAAAGAGCAATTACAATGTATAATTGAACCATGTGCACTATTTTTTGCTTCGATTAATTGTTACATTACAGGTACTTACAATAATTTATCTGCGACCTCTGCCTTTGCCAACTCCATTTCCTCGTCCAAATCCTCTGCCACTTCTTCGCCCTGGTTCAAACTCAGTTTGTGAATCATTGTCAGTTTCCTGGTTTTTAGGATTGCATCTTCCTAATCCTCTTCCGGTTAGGGATCCTTTTCCCGATGGTCCGGTTTTGTCAAATCCTGGCATAATAACCTCCTTTTTTATTGTTAATAGTAAAATTTACCTTCTGAATTTCAGGAACGTATTTTTTAAATAAATCTTCTATTCTTTTCATTTGAGGCTCTTCAAATGGTTTCATGTGAAATAAGCCTGATAGTTCAACATCAATTTTCAGGTCGTCTGAAATATTTAATATTTTTATATCTCCTCCATTAGCATAGATAAATGAATGAATGGTATTATTTGCAGATTCTATTTTTTTCTTTATTTCATCCATAATTACTGAATCAATTATATTGTTTAATTATTTTTTTGATAATTCTCAATTGCTATACTAACATCATTCATATTGAAATTATATTTCTTTTTAAGTTGGCCGAGCTTTATATTTGTTGTTTCATTATTACTTATCTTCAATCGTTCTTGTAAGTAGTTTGCCGGAATATTATAATTCTGAGATACATCTTGTACGGTCATGTAACCGCGAATGTCATATACTTTGTGGCTATGATGATGTTCACTATTTATTTGTAGTTGTACTGGACTTTTTTTGCCTGGTTTTGATGATTTTATAATAAAATCAGTTTCAATTTCTGCTGTATTATTTTTATCATTGGGCGTATTCGCATGATGGCTATTAGTATGACTGTGAGATTCTATTATCTCAGGTTTAGTAAAAAATGAAAAGAATACAAATACCAATGCAGATACAATTAGTACGGAAGCTGAAATATATCGTATGGTCGTTTTTAGTAAATATTTTTTAAACCAGCTAGTAATAATTTTCCAATGCAATATAATGTGTAAGAGAAGCAAACCTATAAATACAAATGAGAGTATCAAATGAACAGAGCCCCATTCATGGCGGTCTAATCCAAGAAAATGAAGATCAACATTCCTTCCATATATGCTATGCCTCTTGAAACCTGGAATAAGTGCATACTTTATAAGAAATCCAAATCCGATTATTGTCATCATATTAATGAACATGACGATATCAACAATAAAATTTATTTTGCTTTTACCTTTCATAATATTAAATCGATTGCTTTAGTTTTCTTACATAATATTTTTTTTCAGGTATTTAGTTTCAACCAATTTCTTTTGTATGATTAAATTGTCAATTACTTTCCAATTTGTCCTTGCTTTTCTTAAAATCTCATTTATTGCATCTTCACGTAAAGGGTGAACTGATGTTATACTTAATAGATCATTTTCAATATTTCCTGTGTAAGCAAAATCATTGCCTTCATACCCGGTTAGATACTCAACATGCTTCATTTTTTATTAAAAATTTGATAACAGCTATTAATGACTTCTTCGCTCGGTGGTTTAATAGTTTTAAGAAGAGGAGGTCTTGTAGGTATAGCTAAATATGCTGTTTTTAGTTCGATGAAGCTTATTAATTTGGCAAGGCCATGTATATGTGCCAGGTTCTCATTAGTATCTTGAACAAGCATTGTTTCAGTAATTAATACTTCTTTGAATTCTTTTTTAAACATGAATATTCCATCGATAATAGAGTATAGATCAACTGACTTATGCGGGCGATAGATTTGTTTCCATATATTAAGATCATTAGCATCCAGCTTAACAGATACTAAATCGGCTTTAGCTAAATCAGATCTTACATCTGTATCATTTAAGAAAGAACTATTTGTGAAAACTGCTATTTTTATTCCCAGTGGCTTTAACAATTGAATTGTCTTACCTAAATTGACATCCAGTGTAGGCTCACCATCAGGAACAAAAGATAAATAATCAATTGGTTCTTTTTGTTTTTTAGCTTGTTTAATCTTTGATTTTACTTTTTCATATATTTCTTCAGGAAAATATAATTCTTCTCTGTTTGAAGTCATTTTTGTTGTTTTTCCTACCTGGCAGTATATGCACGAGTAGGAGCATTTCTTTGGAGGGATGGTATTAACTCCTAAACTCCTCCCTAATCGTCTGGATGGTATGGGACCAAATACTATCATCGTAAATAAGTTTTAGGTGTTAAAAAAATGCGATACTAATGTACAAAAAATATTTGTATAGTGAACGATAGTTCACTATATTTGTGAGCGATTGTTCATTACATGATTAATAATAAAGAATCTAAATGCATGATAATGATAGATAAATTGCGGAATTTAGCTAAGAGAAGAGAAAAACCAAACATGGAGATTTTGAATTTGGACATATGATAAAAATTGCTGATGTATCTGAAAAAATTGATCTTGAAATTGAAATCAGGACTCTGTAAGACTTATTAAAGGGCTTGAAAAAACAACTGCAAGAAATTATTGAAGATGAAGCTTTTATTGAATTTCCACTGGATTAATGCAGTTGAAAAACTTGATAAAAAATATAAGATTAAATAAAACTATGTCGCCAAGACGAAAAAGGTTTAGGAAAATTGGTTCTCCTCCGGTTCTTAAAGGGTATAAGCCAATTGGAGTAGCTTTTATTGAAACAGATGTAATTTCAGTATTGTACGAAGAATTTGAAGCATTTAGATTGGCAGATTATTCAGATTTAACTCATGAAGAAGCTGCAAAGATTATGGATGTTTCAAGACCAACATTTACAAGAATATATAATAACTGTATTAAAAAAATAGCAAAAGCATTTACTGAAGGTAAATCAATTGTAGTTGAAGGAGGGAATGTAGAATTTGACAAACAATGGTATAGATGTAATGATTGCCATAAAGTATTTCATCATCATGATAGTAAGAATTTGAAATGTATTAGTTGTGATTCCATAAATATTGAACATATAAATGAAAGTATCAGGAGTTGGAAGGAAAAGCAATTTGAAAACAATTCAGAATCAGAAATAAAAGAGTTCTGTATATGTCCGAACTGTGATTATGAAGAATTACATCAAGCAGGGGTGCCATGTTTTTCTAAAACCTGTCCGGAGTGCAAAACTGCTTTAGTTAGAAAGGATAGATAAAGAATTAACAGAGCTTGTAAAATAGGATTAAACATAAATATTTGAAATATTAATGTATTGTATCAAAACAGAGTTCCAATGTTTTGAGACGGAGTTCCAATGCTATTCGGTTTTGCTTCATGCATAGGTAAGCTTTTGTATTTAGCAGTACCAATAATATTATTTTAATTCTGGATATATTTTTATTTCATCTGAGGAGCAAAAAATGTGTTTCTTGTTTGGGGAAAATATTAAATGTGAAAGAAGCGATGATGAGTAAAATCTATATAAAAATAACTTAAATTTAAAGGTCATGGCATACAAAATTACAGATGATTGCACTGCATGCGGAACATGTATTGATGAGTGTCCGGTAGATGCAATATCAGAGGGAGATATTTATAAAATTAATCCTGAACTTTGCACTGAATGTGGTGCATGTATGGATGTTTGTCCAAGTGAGGCAATTATTGAAGAGGGCTAATTTGGTTTTTTCATTATTTCTGAACAAATGCTTTAAGTATAATCGTCTCAAGAAATTCTAGAAGCTTGTCTTAAAAACATTTTGATGGCGCTTTACCTGGATTTCAATTTTGCTTTAGTAGAGCATTTAAGTTAGGGAATGACTTAAGTAAAACAATAACTAATATAAATTAAGATAAATGAAAACGATGCCTGATAGTATTAAGCAAGCATGGAATAATCGAAAAGGAGCAATTATTTTTACAACGGTTTCAGAAAATGCTATTCCTAATTCAATTTATGCAACCTGTGTTTCTCTTTTTGAGGACAATAAAATTATTGTTGCGAACAACTTCTTTGATAAAACGTTAAAGAATATCCTTTCAGGAAGCAATGGAACAATACTTTTTATAACCAATGATGATAAATCCTTTCAAATGAAAGGAAATATAAAATATGCTACAGATGGAAAAGCATTTGATGACATGAAAAGGTGGAATCCCTCACAACATCCAGGACATGGAGCTGCCGTATTAAAAATTGAAGAGATTTATTCAGGAGCAGAAAAGCTTTATTAATTAAAAGAAAATTTGATTTATTACTTTATGTAATTAGCATTAATCTTTCAACAGGATTTTACATTATTGAATTATCGCGCTGTGAATAAACTATTATGTAGTTGGATTAAAAAACTCAATAAAATCATTACGAGACAAATTAATAAATGAAAACGGATCGGTATAGATTCTGACCAATTGAGGATACCAATACGTAACAGGTACTACATTGTACTCATATTCAGAGTTTAACATGAACTCAACACGATTGTTCTTGAAAGGTTTTTTACATGTGCATTTTTTCATTTTCAGTCAAAAATTATTTTGATTTTAGAATATCAGTAACTCAAAAACATGTAGAATGTATATTGAGTTTACACGCTATCAGATCTTAACAACAAATAACATTCCAAAGTTGCAGTATAAATTGAGAATTTTAAAATTGTTTTATTGACAAAACTGTGATTTTAAGCATACTTATTAACAATATTAAGATTTTATATGAAATGCTGTTTTTACTGTACATCTTCTTTCGGGGTTTAGAATAGATTTTATAATTTTGGCCGGTAAATGCAGATAGGCTAAATGGAATATTCAACCGACAATTCTCAACTTAAACTGGCATATGATTTTATTGAATCAACTTCTCAGAATCTCTTTCTTACCGGCAAGGCCGGAACCGGGAAAACAACTTTTTTAAAAGAGCTAAAACAGAAGTCTCCAAAACGAATTGTAGTTGTTGCACCAACAGGAGTTGCTGCAATAAATGCTGGTGGAGTTACCATTCACTCATTCTTTCAGTTGTCATTCGGGCCTCAAATTCCCAGGCAATATAGTGCAGAGTATTCTGAATATAGTGTGAATCTGTCCAGGCGGGATGAGGTTTTCACACGCGTAAGTCGCGATAAAAAAAATATCATTCGTAGTCTCGATCTCCTGATCATCGATGAGATAAGCATGGTTCGTGCTGATTTGCTAGATGCTATTGATGGCGTTCTTCGTCGCTATCGTAACCAAAATTTACCCTTTGGCGGCGTTCAAATGCTAATGATAGGTGATCTACAACAATTGGCTCCGGTTACTAAAGCAGATGAATGGCAGGTGCTGAACAAGTATTACGATTCGCCTTTCTTCTTTAGCAGCAAAGCCATACAGGAGGCTGGATTTATAAGCCTTGAACTGAAAAAGATCTACCGTCAGAGCGATCAGAATTTTATTGACTTGCTCAATAAAATTCGGGAGAACAAGCCTGATTCAGAAGCAATACAACAATTGAATGAGAGGTATATTCCAGGATTCTCTCCTGCTGATGAAGAAGGTTACATTACACTTACTACTCACAATGCCCAGGCAAAGACAATAAACGAAAAGAAACTTGCTGAGATTAAATCATCTGTATATAAGTATGCGGCTGACATAATTGGCGATTTTCCGGAATATTCTTATCCAACCGAGGAGTTCCTTGCCCTTAAATTAGGTGCCCAGGTAATGTTTGTTAAAAATGACATTTCGCCTGAAAAACTTTATTACAATGGCAAGATAGGACGTATTGAAAGCATAGAAGATGATGTGATCTCTGTTATCTGTGAAGGAGATGATTTTGCTATTCCTGTTGAGAAGGCCACATGGCAGAATATGAAGTATAGTGTAAATGAAAATACACAGGAGATTGAAGAAGTACCCATAGGAAGTTTCAGTCAGCTGCCTTTGAAATTAGCATGGGCAATTACCATTCACAAAAGCCAGGGTTTGACTTTTGATAAGGCAGTGATTGATGCAAATGCAGCCTTTGCTCACGGTCAGGTGTATGTTGCGCTAAGTCGTTGTCGTTCTTTAGAGGGATTGATACTAAGCAGCAAAGTTTCGGACCGGGGAATAATAAGCAATGCGGGCATTAAATCTTTTACAGAACAAATTGAAGAAAATGAACCTGATAATGATTTTCTAATTCGTTCACAGATTGATTACCAGCACAAGTTGTTAAATGATTTATTTGATTTCACACTGTTTCTGAGGCGAATAAATTATTGCATCAAAATAGCCACATCCAATGCAGAAAGCCTGCTGGGTGATCCTGTGATACATTTGCAGGAAGTTGCGAAGTCAATACAAGAACGGATGATAAGCG
This sequence comes from uncultured Bacteroidales bacterium, assembly GCA_964456285.1. Taxonomy (GTDB): domain Bacteria; phylum Bacteroidota; class Bacteroidia; order Bacteroidales; family UBA10428; genus UBA10428. The sequence goes on along the minus strand of CAYWBC010000086.1, from coordinate 8,448 downwards.
TTGCGAAGTCATTTTTCATACAGCTTAATCAAGGCGAATCGATAAATCAGTTGGTGGAAGACAATGCTGCTTTGCAGATCAGGATAAAAAAAGGCTGTACTTATTTTCTGAATATTCTGAACAATGAAATTATTCCGGCATTTGATCTGGTGCATTTCGAAACCGATAATAAAGCTGTAAAGAAATCACTTGCGAATGCTGCCAGTCAGATTGAAGAACAGCTTGAGGTAAAAATGGCTTCTCTGGCGTCTTGTGAACATGGATTCTCTGTAGTAAGATTTTTGGAAGCAAGGGCAAAGGCTTCCCTGGTAAAAGCACCTATTTCAAAATCAGCAAAACTGGATACCAACATTGCACCTGCAAATATTGCGTACCCGGAAGTGTTCCAGAAATTAAAGAGCTGGCGTGCAGGTATAGCAAAGAAACAAGCTTTGGCACATTATATGATCCTCAGCCAGAAAGCCATTGCAGGGCTTGCCCATTATCTTCCTGCATCTTTTGATGAGATGAAAAAGATAAAGGGAATAGGGAAGCGTACTTTAGAAAAATACGGCGAAGATATTTTGGAAATCATTCTGAGCTTTCGGGAAGATAATAAGATAGATATAAAAATGCCTGAGTCTGAGCGCAAACCTGCTAAAGAAAAGCTTAAAAAAAGGCCTACTCGCGAAATAAGCCTTGAACTTTTTCAGTCGGGAAAATCGGTAGATGAAATTGCAGAAGAAAGGGGGCTTACATCAAATACCATAGAATCACACCTGGCGCATTACGTTGGTGAAGGTTTACTGGACATAGAACAATTTGTTGATGAGAAGAAACTTGCCTTAATTGCTGAATATTTTCAGAAGAGTAAATCGCTTCAGTTGAATGATGCAAAGCATGCCTTGGGCGATGAAGTAAGCTATTCCGACCTGAGGTTTGTTTTGAATTATATGCGGCATACGGGGCAGGTGGAGGGATGAGAGAGTGAGAGTGAAAGGGAGAAAAAATGGGAAGAGGGGAAAAGGAATGAAGAATTAATAATGAATTGTGGGGGAGTTGATTTCTACCGGCTACTGTTGCTGGTTCCTGGTTGCTTGTTACTGTTTTTGGTACATACTTATGACTTTTTACTTGTCTACAGGGATGTAAATTTCACTTTCTGAATTTTCATTGTAGGGTCCTAAACATTTTTCTCCATAATACTCGAAATTGAAGGATTTATTTAAATTGAAATCTGTGTCCGGCAAAAACTGATTGTATATGTATTTGTAAGTATATCCTACCTTATTTGCTAATCCTTTATGGATAAAACGTAAATAATTGCCGGCAGGAATACTCTTCACTACAAACAAGGGATTGATGTTCTGAGCTTTTGATACTTCTATTCCTGTGAAGAAGTACATTCCACCCAGATCTTGTTTTTCTGACCAGAATTGAACCTGATAATACCGTTCCGGCATTACCTGGTTTTTTATTGTATTTACTTCGTTCATAAAACGTCCCCATTCTTTTGAAAGGTCATTTATTTCAGTGTTATCACTAAAAAAGAATGCAATTCCAACTAGGATTCTTTCAGATAGTTTTAGCAATTCTGGTGCTTTGCAACGAAGTTTATCCGACTGATAAACATACTCCGGTGTAATGGGATTCAATAGGGGTAAGGCTGCCAGTGAATGTGTTTTTCTTGCTTCGCTAGGGTTTATGTTAAATTGCCTGCGAAAGGCACGCGAGAATGTTTCAGGGCTTCCAAACTGATATTCGTATGCAATATCTGCAATTTTTTTATCGGTATTCTTTATTTCAGAAACAGCTTCTGTCAATCTTCGGTGCTGAATGTAATTATTTGGTGAAAATCCTGTTATGCTTTGAAACAACCTTATAAAATGATAAAGTGAATAGCATACTTCCTGCGAAACACCAAAAACATCGATCTCGTTTTTTAAATTGGCATCGATGTAGGCTATCGCTTTTAATATTACCTCTTTATTTGTCATATAATTAACGAAAATACACCTTGTGAATTTGTATCACAAGGTGTTTTTAGTTTAATTAAAAGTTGAATTCATTTTGCCAGTCGAAAGTAGCTGAATTTTCGTACGACTCCGGCCAATGCCCGCACCATTGAGGCACCTTACATTCTTTTACTCTCTCAGATAAATGATAGGGTTTTATATCTAAGACAAGTGTACCACTTTCTGCATCAACGTAAGGAGTATAAATTATCCCTTTCTCATAATCAATATTCTGAACGGCAATTGTTGTAATTAAAATAGGGTTAGGGCGCACAGGGGAAAGTGTTGCAAAAACTCCAATTTTGTCTGGACCCTTTGTATATGGTTTTTTAGAAATTATGTTAGCCCTGTATTGTGGATTATCATACAAATGTCCCCACCAAATAATTTGAAGGTGACTAAATCCTTCGATGTTGGTTAAGGCCGGCAGGAATTCTTTATCGAGTTGAATTGAGAAGACATGGTTTGCTGTATTCACTACGCCTATTGGTTTAATTTGAATCGTCTTTTTCATTTTTTCGAATTTATTTAATTGTTTAAATTTTTATACCGGTTATAGGAACAAAAGTATAGGATGGATATGTTTTAATCTTGACATGTTTTGCTAATCTGAAGCTTGAACCTGACATAAATTGCTATTTTTTGAATGGCGTGAAATGTTTTTTGTTGGGTAGTTGAGAAGGATGAGAAGATGGGTTTCTGATTACTTGGTAATAGTTACAGGTCGTTTGTTTGTTCTTTACCAGCTAGCAATACTAAACTACTAAACTACTCAACAATTAAACAGTAATGGGTGATAAGCGATGAGTTAAGAAGTTGGGTAGTTAGTATTCTGCCTTCGACAAAGGATTCAGTCGACAAAGAAGCTTGCTGCTTACTTGTTACTGTGTATTAGCCAACAAGGGAATAGGCTAGCTGATGATAAATTTCCCTGATCTTAAATGCACTGTCAGACCACTTTATTTTTTCAACTTCGTTACTGCCATTTTTCTTTAACATGCCTGATAAAGCCGGGTAAGATAGTATTCCGTAAATAGCATCGGCTATTGCATCAGTATCCCAAAAATCAACCTTTATTGCATTGTTGATTACTTCTGATACTCCTGACTGCTTTGATATTATCACTGGCACCTGGCTCTGAATAGCTTCAAGCGGAACGATTCCGAAAGGTTCTGAAACAGAAGGCATGACAAATACATCACTCATAGCATACATACGATAAACATCATCGCCTTTTAAAAATCCGGAGAAGTGAAATTTATCGGAAATACGAAGTTTTGCCACATATTCTATCATTTCTTCAAGTAAGTCACCTCCGCCTGCCATAATAAATCTTACATTATTCATCTTTTTCAGGATCTGATGAGCTGCTTCGATGAAATATGCCGGTCCCTTCTGTGAGGTGATCCTTCCTAAAAATGTAACTATCCTGTCATCGGTGCCCATCTTCCATAATTTTCTTATTTCCGATGTTTTCACAGGTTCTACACCATTATGTACAGTTACAATTTTTGATGGTGATATTCCATACTTTTCAATTACTATATCGCGAGTAAAATGGCTAACGGTTATGATCTTATCAGCAGTTTCCATTCCATTTTTTTCAATATTGTAAACCTGTTTATTTGGATTGTTCTTGCATCTGTCGAATTCGGTTGCATGGACATGAATTACAAGGGGCTTTCCTGATTTTTTTTTCGCTTCAATACCTGCCTGGTAAGTCAGCCAGTCGTGAGCATGTATAATATCATGAGGCTCTTTCTTTGCAATTTCACCGCCTACCACTGCATAACGGTGTATTTCTTCAAACAGTCCGGAACCGTATTGCCCCGAAAATTGCAGTTGACCGGTGGAACTGCTACAATCAGACTGCCTTTGTTCCTTTTGTTTTTCAAGAAGCAATTTATAGTACTGTTCTGGAGTGCAATAGGCTGAAATTTGCTGGCAATATAGCAACAGTTCCTTTTCAAATTCTATCTGTTTTCTGATAATGTCGGATGCAAGAATAACATCACCTGCAGCGAGAAGTTTCATAGGCAATTTACTCTCATCACCATAGAGTTTGGGAACAACAAATGTCAGGTTTATATCATCAATTGAGCTAAGATTTTTGGTTAATCCATAGCAAGCAGTGCCTAATCCTCCTGAAATATGAGGTGGGAATTCCCATCCAAACATTAGTATATTCACAATTTTAATGACTTGGTTCAGTTTACGATTCTGAATTTGCTTTAATTAAAATTACTATATAATCAATCCGCTCCCAAAACTTAATAGATGATATATCTCATTCATTCGTAATGGATTCAACATCTTTTTGCAAAAGCAGAGTGTTGAAGGATGCCTGACGGCTAGGTTATGTGTATTGACAGGTAATTGGATTGCTGGTTAAACAGCTGTTTGGTAGTTAGTTGTTGAGTGTCGGAGGAGAATAGTTGATGAGTGGGTGAGAAGGTGAGAAATTGACTGTTTAAGCGCGGAATCGTGTAACTGTTTAAATGGTATTTCTGAATGTACTTTTTTTTAAAAGGGTACTAGTTACTAATTAGTTTTTGCAACCCCGCCTGATTTCCTTCGTACTTCGGAGATTTAAAATTTCAACTGTTTTTATCACGGGAGAGTACACTTATTGTATTGTGATGTTCCTTCCTGTCTTTAACTGCCAGCGGAGTAACAGGAGCTTTTGATTTGGCGTTAAAAATCATGTCATGTCCCAGGCAAAGACCTATCATGATATTTAGTTCTGTATTGTTTTCCTCCAGAAATTTGGCTTGACCAGCCGGATTACATGTTACTCCAGGGTAACCGGGAACTATTTCTTTAAATGGGATCCCACCTAATTTGCAATTGACTTTAGCAACAACAAATCCCTCGCCAGTAAGAATTTCTTCCAATTTATCGGCTTCTTTGTTAAACGTTGTGCAATTTGCTATACCAATGGTTTTTAAACCCGTGTGTTTCGCATATTTAATAATTTCCTGTATGCGATCAATTTTAGGATCGAGAGCATCTTCGGCATCTTTTAAGATTTTTTTGTCTTGTTCATTGTATAAGTGTGCGTACTCCATATTTCAATTTTTTACAATTTAACTATTTTAATTTTTGAACTTAGCTCCATGCTTCTTTTGGAAACCGCACTGACTTTGCAATGCCTTTCTTCAGAAAGATGAATGGCTTTTTTTTACTTTCTCCAAAGTAAATAGTATCCTCAAACAAGGCTTTGTAATGTTCGTATCCCTGGCAGCCTTTTGTAAGGTTTTTATATTCTCACTTCTTTCCTTATACAAAAGCAGGTAGGCTTTATCTTTTTCCTGAATACCCTTCATAAAGTCCTTATAAAAATTTACAGCTTTCATAGTGGACTTGTTTATAAATCTCTTAAATATTCGGCAGCGCTTAACGCAGCAATAGTACCATCTGCTACTGCAGTAGTTACCTGACGATATCGTTTAGCAATGCTATCGCCGGCGGCAAAAACTCCGGGTAGGCTGGTCTTCATATCTGCATCGACAACAAATTCGCCTCGCTTGTTGAGCTGTAATTGTTGCACAAAAGTATCCGTATTTGGAAGGTAACCTACAAAGATAAAAGCTCCATCAGTTGTTTTCTCTGTAATTTTTCCGCTTGGCAGATGCTCGATCCTGACAGTTTTTAATACGCCGTTACCCATAAAAGCCCTGGGTTCCGATTCCATGATAAAATCAATTTTCGGATTGTTTTTGGCTTCACTGACAGCATGTTCAAAGGCCTGAAAAGTATCGAACTGATGTACAATTGTAACTTTTGTAGCATATTTTGTAAGGCTAACAGCCTCCTCAAGAGCTGAGTTGCCCCCTCCAACAACTACCAGCTCTTTATTGGTAAAAAACTCACCGTCGCAAGTGGCGCAATATGAAATTCCTTTTCCCCTGAATGCTTCCTCGCCTTCGATATTCAGCGGACGAGGCTTTCCACCGGGTGTCAGAATTATGGATTTTGCATAGAATTTTCGCCCGTCCTCGAGATCAACGCTCTTAACAGGTTCTTTTAAGCTGTAACCAGCTATCTTTACATTCGATTTGATTGAACAGCCAAATTCTTTTGCCTGCTTCTTCATTGTATTGGCCAAAACATAGCCATGGGTACTTTCAACGCCAGGGTAATTGGCAATTTCTTCAGTTAAAACCATCTGACCCCCAACGGCACCTTCGTTAAGGATTAGGGTGTTCAATTTTGCCCGGGATGAATAGATTCCGGCAGTCAGTCCTGCTGCACCAGCACCTAAAATCAATACATCATAGATTTCATCCATGGTTTTACCTATTAAGAAAGATGTTCATTAAGGACAGCAGTGATCTGCTCCCTGTCTTGGATGCTGCTGGTTGCTTTTACCATTTTACCATTTTTATAGTAGACGGTAAAGGGCAATCCCATGAAACCATTACACTCTGGAGCATTACGGATGATATTTGCTTCGGGATTATCAAAAGACATTGAAAAGAATTTAGTATCTGCCCGTTCTTCTTCCAACTCTTCCATGGTTTCATATACAGGGATACACATTGGCCCCATGCGGCCACAACATACCATTACATTTTCGTTTTCCTGAATAATTTTTTCCAATTCTGTCTGTGTTTCAATCTCGTGGATTGAGGTTTGTAACATTGTCATAATTTTATTTTTTATATTATTTATTGTCAATAATTTCTGTTATAATTCTGTTGTTTGACGTCATCTGCTCTCCTAAAAATTCCTGAATCAGTTTTTTAGGAGTATCTATTGCAATGCCTACAAACAGGTTGATTTTATGTTTAGTAAAAAGTGTAATTATTTGCTTATCGATTTTATAAGTAATTATATCAGTAATCCCATTTTTTGAAGCCCATACCGGCAATTCATCGATGTGATTGATATCAGGTAAATCAATATCCTTTTCTTGTATTGAGTTATCTTCAATCTCAAAAACTTTATAGTAGCTGCATCTACCGAAGTATTCACTTAATTTGCCTTTGTTTATGGGAATTGCTACCTTTTTCATTTTAAATAATTATTGATTACAAAATTAACCGGTATTAAGCTTAGAAGAAAGAAATTCGGGTTGCGAAAAAATGGAAGGGAACATGAAAAAAAATAGCTTTTGGACTATTGTATTATAGAAACATTTTCTTTGGTAATAATTTATAATATTACACAACGATAAGTATTTTTGTGATTTATACTAAAAATTAAAATAGATCTCTTGAAAAAGCATACAAATCAGGAAAGATTGGAAAATACTTCAGGATGTTTTCAAACCTTAAGTGCTGAAGAATTGGAGTTTATTGAAGATAAAAAAACGCGAATAAGTTATCTAAAAGGAGAAACCATTTTTAAGCAAGGTGCTTTTGCACCATATGTCCTATTTGTGAACTATGGTTTAGTCAGGGTGTACCTGCAAACGGGAGCAAACAAACAATTGAATATTAGAATTGCCCGTAAGGGAGACTTTATGGCTTTCTCATCGGTTTTTGGCGAAAATATTTATAATTATTCATCGGTTGCTTTGGTTGATTCTTCAATTTGTATGATTGACAAAAATGCTTTGAAACAGTTATTACTTCGCAATCCAGATTTTGCTTTGCAGATTACTTCACGGAATTATAAAAACGAAAGCAGGTATCTTGAAATAATAGGCAATATTTCATACAAACAAATGCGAGGAAAACTTGCATCAGCATTACTATATCTATCGGGTGAAGATTTTTCGGATGAGAACCTGTTTCAATATTTAACGCGCCAGGATATTGCTGATTTTGCCTCAATTACCATTGAAAGTGGTATAAAGTTTCTAAAGGAATTTGAGAAAGGAGGAATTATTGCCCTGGATGGTAGAAATGTTGAAATTAAAAACGAAGAAGAGTTAATACTGATAAGCAAGAGGGGTTAAACAGTTTCGTGTGTTTAGTGGGAGTCAAAATCTTTGCTTAACCAATTCATATCATTGGCCCCCGGTGTTAACCCTTGAGGTGTTCGAAACCTTCATTTCAGCTACATTATATAACAAAATACTTTTTGTAATTTTACTTCGGTTAGGGCCCTGGAAGGGCATTAGCAACAGGATAGGGCGAAGCCCTATTTGATAAGTGAAATATGTTGAAAAAAGCCCTGGAAGGGCGTTAGCAGTTAAATCATGGGACAATCACTCTCCAAAGTCTATGTACACATTACATTCAGTACAAAAAAACATTATCCTTTCATTGATGAAAGCATACAAGACTCTCTTTTTGAATATTTAGGAGGAATTTGTAAAGGATTGAATTGCAATCCCATCCAAATAGGAGGCTACAGGGATCATGTTCATATTTTATGCCTGTTATCAAAACATGTTCCTCAAACAAAACTATTGGCAGGATGGGTATGCAATTTTTTCAGTAAATCCAACTCAATTGAATGTGGTATCGACGTATATTAAGGCTCAGGCAGAACACCATACCAA
>CAYWBC010000085.1:0-16488 GCA_964456285.1 uncultured Bacteroidales bacterium | reverse complement strand
TCCTCCAGCATTGTTAGATTTAAAGACCACTTTCCCGTTTTCAATCCGCATAGCATCATTGCATTGAGATCCTGTCATATTTGCAGCTTCCATTCCGCAACCCACTTCAACAGCTTTCACTGTTCCGATTGCCATCAATCTACCCAGTTCACCATCAAGTTTATTGAATACAGGTTCTCCCATTCCGGCTGGTGCACCGGTTACAACAACCTCAACAATACCACCTGAAGAATCACCTTCTTTCATGATGCGAACAATTTCATCATGCATGGCATCAGCAACATCAGCATCCGGACAAAAAATTGTTGGGTTGATCCCATATTTCTCCTTGATTTCCTTCTCATCATAAACCGGTTTCTTAATTTCAGGAATACGTTTTTCCAGATCAGCCAATATTGCTGCTTTCTCAAAAAATCGCAAATCTGATCTAAGTTTATTTGAAGCAAACATTTCAAGGTAAATTGGATCGTATAACTTTCTGACCTCACGATAAGCAAAGGCCTTTTTCTTGATCTCATCCAATGATACTTCACCCATTCTAATACCGGCAGCCTCTCTAACAAAAGATACCACTTCAATACCATGGTCTTTGAGAATTCTCTTTGCTATACAACCAGCTGCAACAATTGAAGAGGTATATCTGCCACTGAAAAAACCAGCACCAATAGAATCATCAAATTCCCCGTATTTCTGATAAGAAGCATAAGAAGCATGCCCTGGCCTTGGGGTACGATTGGTTAGCTGGTATTGTTCTATGTGTTCAAAATGTCTGTCGACATTGGGGATAAGCACAACAAGGGGAGTCCCGTTGGTATATCCACTGTTTTTAAAACCAGGCATTGTATCGGCAGCATTAACTCCGCTATATATAATTGGGACATCTGCCTCTCGCCGAGGTGATGTCAATTCTCCCTGCCCTGGTTTACGAAGCATTAACTCTACATAAATTTCTTCTTCAGTAAAAAGATATCCAGGGGGTACACCCTGAATATTAATTGATAAACCTTCCTGGTAAGAACCGCCAGCAACGGTAGTTTTGAATAAGGTTCCATGTGTGCATCCAAGCATAACTATATGTATTTGATTAATTTATTATTTCTATTCGGGCATCAATCGAATTCATGTCTTCAAAAAATGAGGGATAAGTGACATTTACTGATTCAGCTGTATCAATAATAGTATTTCCTTCTGATGCTAGCCCGGCAATTGATAAAGCCATTACCATTCTATGATCGTGATAGCCATGCACCTCTGCTCCATATAATTTACTTTGTTCTATGATCAGGCCATCTTTAAACTCTTCTATTTTCGCTCCCATCTTGCAAAGTTCTTTATTAATGGCACTAATGCGATCACATTCCTTCAATCGGGCCTGTTCAACATTGTATAATTTAGTTTTTCCCTTTGCAAAACAACCGACAACAGCCAAAGCAGGCAAGGCATCAGGTGTATCGTTCATATCAATTTCAATTCCTGAAAGTTCTTTGCCTATTACTCTTACTCCTCCATGCTCATGATGCAGTTCCACTCCCATTTTCTGAAGGTAGTCAAATACCTTTCTATCTCCTTGATGATCAGAAAAGTCTAAGCCCTTAATAAGCACCTCCGATTGAGTAATTGCTGCTGCACAAAGAGCAAAAGTAGCTGATGAAAAATCTGCCGGAATCTGTCGTTCGAAAGTTTTGTATTTCTGTTTACCTTTAATTTTAAACCATTCCAAACCTTTTTGTTCAAACTCAATATTCTGTTTTCTTAACCAATCAAGGCTAATTTCTACATATGATTTCTCGTGCAGATTCTCAACAATTATTTCGGTGTCATTATCAGCCAGAGGAGCCGCAAAAAGCAATGCAGTAACAAACTGAGAACTGATTCCATCCACTTTTGTTTTGCCTCCTTTTAAAGGTCCTCTTACAGTAAAAGGGCATTTATTGTTAAGAGTTTTTACTTCTGCTCCAAGGTTTCGAAGAGCTGAAATAAGAGGTGTCATAGGCCTCTCTCTAATAGAAGGGTCGCCATCAAATGTGATATCTTGAGAAGCCAATGCAGCCAAAGCACTAAAAATTCTCAGAGAGGTACCTGAATTAGCCACATCAACAAAACTGGCGACCTTGTTTATTCTTCCTCCAACACCATCAATTATCCAGGTTTTATCAAGTGCTTTAACTCTGGCACCAAATTCTTCTGCTGCTTTGAATGCCGAGCGAGCATCTTCAGAATTAAGGGGATTATGCAGTATAGAGCAACCATTTGCCATAGATGCTATTGCAACAGCACGTATAGTATGTGATTTTGAAGCAGGAATTAATATCTCCCCGCCAAGCTTCGATTTAGTTGTAATAAATTTCAATATCCCTTTATTTAGCTCGCAAAAATAATGGTATCTTAAGACATTACAAAATATATATATATTTGTTTGAAATACAGCGCCTTAAGCCTTTTTTAGGAAATGTGTGATGTAAATCTCAGATTTTCAGGTCATTTTTTATAGAATGAAAAAACCATAAAGTTTTCTGAGTTGAGAAACTTAATAAAAAAAATCAGCAAATTGATATATATTCTATATTACTCAATGATTATTTTTTGAAAAGAGTAATTTTAGTATTCTCTATACTTCCCTCTACAACACCCTCGGAGCTTAGATACAATAACATTTGTCCATGCTGAAAATATTCTGGCACAAAGACGTAGAAAGCATATTTGTTGCTCTCCCCAGAGGAAGAGAATGGATTAAAAATTCTAAAACTATTAAGTTTCATCGAATCAGATCTAACTAGTTTTGAGTTTAAATAGCTGCCATAAAATCCTTTGCTAATAAGAACATCTGATTCGATTTTAAACCACACATCCAACTTCTTTGGATCATTAGATGAAATATCAATAATTTGATTGGCGATTAAAAATGACGAATCCCTTGTGCTACTGAATTTCAAGATACTGTCCTGCACAAAATTTATCTCTTTATTGTATTTGTTCTCATTTCTAAGCCACTCTTTCGTATCTAGTAAACTCACATCAATAGGAGTAATATTGCTATTAAGATATATTCTGCCATAATACCTTCTGTTCATTTGATTATAATGAAGAAAGGTATAATTATATTGTACTATCTGAAAAAAATTCACGGCTAACAGATAAAGTCCCAGTGCATAAAATGCATATCTCCATTTGTACTGACTTATTTTTTCAATTAAGGCTGCAAACGCCAGAGCAAAAATCGGGTAACTTTGTACAAGTGCTCTTGTAGAATAGCTAGCTCCATATTTCCAGTCGCGCCACGAGATAATTATATAAATATTGACTAAGCAAAAGTAGATTACAGCCTTTCTAAAGGGATATTTCTTAACATAAAACAAGCCAATAATGAAAAATATCGTAACAGGAGTATAAATAAACCATCCTTTTTCCCAACCAATGATAACTCTTAGATGTGGAGTTAAAAAATCCCAGGCGCTGCCAACTTCATATACAAATGATCCACTTGAATACTTCCAATAGATCAGTTGTGGCAAAATCCCAATAAATCCAAATATAGCTGCTGCAATAATATGATTTTTATGTTTTTTTACAATAGTCCATTTTTCTTTAGCAATCTCTTTCGTCTGGGTATTCCAGAGAATAGGAATAAGTACCATTATAGCCTCAGTTGGACGACATATTGTGGCTAATCCTATAATAAAGCCAGTAAGTGAGGCCCATCCTATTTTCAAGCTTTGATGCCACTTGATAGTGGAGTAGAGAACCAAAACGTACAAAGGAAATATATAAGCATGACTCATTGCATTATCTATACTCGCATATTGGATGAAATTAGTAGCCAACAACAATAGTATCATTGTTATAGCTGTTGTCTGATCGCTAAAGAATTTGAGAAGGATATGCCTGAGTAAAAATATTGCAAGAAAACAATAGAAGAGAACCCCAAAAGCAAGTGCAAATTGATAGGGTGGAGAAAAACCATCTGCCTCAAAGGCAGAGTGCTTTGCAATCAAATGTCCAAGTAAAAAAAAAGGTGTTTGCAGAATTGCCACTCCACCCAAATAATGAAAAACATAATTCCCATTATCAATTTTATGTGCCTGATAAAGATATCCTCCTGTAACTTTATATTTAGCATCAATCTCAGCTAACCAGTTTAATTCAGTTATATCTTGATAGATAAAAATAGACGGCAAATACATGTAATAACCAAAAGCATCCCAGGTTGTAATCTGCAAAGGACGCTCTGAACTAATATTAGAATACTTAACTCTAACTGATAATAGGGCGAATATTATTAAAATACATGCCAGAAAAGAATACATATTCTTCATAATTCTGCAATTTTAATGATATTGCATATAAAGATTAAAATTGTATTACCATTCAAGAGTCATCTGTTCTCCGTTTATCTCATCTGATTTACCGGGAGATTTTTTTACCTTAGGTTCTTTCGGAGGGGTTTTTTGTTTTTTCTCTTCAATTTCAATCTTGTCATCAATCAATTCCAGATCAGGTTCAGATTTATCGGGTTTCTTCTCAATATCCACATCTTTTAGAGATGATTTCTGTTCCTTCTTTTTTGGTTTTACTTTTTTCTCTATTATTTCCAGATCAGGTTCATGCTTGTCAAAATCTTGTTGTATTTCCAGATCTTTAGGTGCAGACTTCTTTTCCTCCTTTTTGGTTTCTTCTTTGGCTTCTGGTATTTCTATTTCAGATTCTGAGTATACATCCTCAACCGCTTTTATCTTTTCGCCAACTTTTTCTTCCTCCTGAACTTCCTGTTCCTCTTTAAATTTCAAAGGCTCCAATTCGTCTACGTTCTTAATTTCATAATTAGACAATCTTTTCCCCTTCGCTTTAAATCCCTTCAAGGCAATGAAAGAATCAACATCCAATTCCTCAGCTTCACGATTTTTATTCTTTCCTCCGAAGGACAATTTTAACCTGGGATAGTCCTTATCAGTTAAATGAACAAATTCACAATTGCCATTTTCGGGAAGGTAATTTTGAGGCTTGCCATTTAAGTCAGCCACAAATCGTTTGATGTAGTAGAATTTTTGTTTTGTATCATAATAGACTGCTGAATAAACTCTTTTTTCATCGTGCTTAGCCATATAGCAAATACCTTCATCAAAATGAAGCGTCAGATCCGGCTTATAAATACAGCATGACCCCGATTCGTAAAATACTATGATTCGATCAACAGTTTGAAATTCTCCAATATAGTCTCCACGATCTTCCATATTTAGCCGCTGAACTTCCTGATCGAACCAAATTTTCTGACCACCAAGCGTAGAGCCCATCTTCTCCAATAGTTCAATACGATGAACTCCATATTTTGTAAGAATATTTCCCATAGAACCTTTCCCCTTAATAGCCAGCTGACTGAAATCGTATTCAATATTTAAGTTACGCAGGCGAGGTCTTGGTTTCAGAATAATTTTAATGATTTCAGCTTCACCGTTTGGATTAACTGTAAAATGGAGTATTCGAGAACCCTTTTTGCCTTTTGTTAAATCATATTCTTTATCACGTGTCAAACCTGTAATAGAGCATCGCTTTGATAATATAGCTCCATTTAACCCATCGCGATATACAATGTTATATATTGTTCTGTTGTCATTTTTTCTAAATACACCAACATGCAAAATTCCCTTACCTGCAAAAGTTTTATCTGCCACTTTGGTAATGTGGTATTTGCCATCATTCAGAATTACTAAAATATCATCAATGTCAGAGCATTCACACACAAACTCTTCTTTTCTTAAACCGGTTCCAATAAAACCTTCAGCCCTGTTTACATATAGTTTCTCGTTTGCAACAACTACATGAGTTGCCTGAATTGTGTCAAAGCTACGTATCTCCGTTTTCCTCTCCCTTCCTTTGCCATATTTCTTTTTAATCTGCCGGTAATAGTTGATTGTATAAGGGACAATGTGTGAAATGTGATTTTTCACCTCCTCCATTTCTTCTTCAACAGATTTTATATGCTCATCAGCCTTAAATGAGCTAAATTTTGAAATTCGTTTGATCGGAATATTTGAAAGTCTGACAAGGTCTTCATGGGTAACCTGACGCTTAAGGTTTTTCACAAAAGGCTTCAGGCTTTCATCAATTGTTATTAAAATTTCTTCCTCTGTTTTACAGGTTTTAATGTTCTCATACAATTCATTGACAATGAATATTTTCTCCAGCGAATAGATATGCCATTCTTCCTCCAGTTCGTATAATCTGATCTCCAGTTCCTTTTTAAGAAGCGCCCGGGTATTATTGGTGCATCTTTTCAGAATGTCAGAGATCGATAAAAACCGGGGCTTATCCTCATCTATCACACTGGAATTTGGAGAGATGGAAACTTCGCAATCACTGAACGCATAAAGGGCATCAATCATTTTATCCGGAGAAACCCCTGCAGCAAGATGGATCATTATTTCCACATTCTCTGCAGTATTATCATCTATCTTCTTTAATTTGATCTTTCCTTTTTCATTGGCTTTTATTATAGATTCAATAATTCCGGTAGTGGTTTTTCCAAAGGGTACCTCAGTGATTGATAGTGTTTTATTATCAATTTTATTAATTTTTGCCCGAATCTTTATAACTCCTCCCCTAAGTCCATCGTTGTATTTTGAAACTTCAACCATTCCTCCGGTTGGAAAATCCGGAAAAAGTTGAAATTCCCTACCCTCAAGGTAATCAATGGATGCATCAATGAGTTCATTAAAGTTATGAGGCAATAATTTCGATGCCATACCAACTGCAATTCCTTCTACTCCCTGAGCAAGGAGCAAAGGGAACTTTACCGGTAATGTAACAGGTTCCTTATTTCTTCCGTCATATGATAACTTCCAGTCCGTTGTTTTTGGATTAAACACAACATCAAGGGCAAATTTTGTAAGTCTAGCTTCAATGTAACGCGGTGCTGCAGCTCCATCGCCGGTAAATACATTCCCCCAGTTTCCCTGCATATCAATCAACAGATCTTTTTGTCCCAGCTGCACCAATGCATCGCCAATGGAGGCATCGCCATGAGGGTGGTATTGCATGGTATTTCCAATGATATTTGCTACCTTGTTATACCTGCCATCATCAAGCCTGCGCATAGCATGGAGTATCCTTCGCTGAACCGGCTTTAATCCATCATCTATATGAGGTACTGCACGTTCAAGAATTACATAGGAAGCATAATCCAGGAACCAATCCTGGTACATACCCGAAAGCTTTGTTACCTGAGTTGATTTTTGGTGATCCGCAATCTCTGATTCACTAGATGCCTCATCATCTTCCGGTAAGTCTTCTATCCTATCAATGTCTTCCTGACTCATTTTCAATCCTCATTCAATGTTATGCTTCTACTTCTAGTAGGTCTTCTTCAATACGCAAATTTCCAATAATAAAATCCTGTCTCTCAGGTGTATTCTTCCCCATATAAAAGGGCAATAATTCACTAACAGAATCTTCTTTCTTAAGTGTCACAGGTTCAATACGCATGTCTTTTCCAATAAAGTGCTTAAACTCCTCAGGCGATATTTCACCCAGACCTTTAAATCGTGTAATTTCAGGCTTAATTCCAAGTTTGCTAATTGCATCTATTTTTTCTTCATCGCTATAGCAATAGATCGTTTTCTGTTTATTTCTAACCCTGAACAATGGAGTTTGCAGAATATAAACATGCCCTCTTCTTACCAGTTCAGGAAAAAACTGAAGGAAAAATGTTAATAGTAGTAATCGTATATGCATGCCATCAACATCAGCATCTGTAGCTACAACCACATTGTGATAACGCAGATTATCGATGTCTTCCTCAATATTCAGAGCTGCCTGCAACAAATTGAATTCCTCGTTCTCATAAACAATTTTCTTAGTTAGTCCATAAGAATTCAAAGGCTTTCCTTTTAAACTAAATACGGCCTGAGTACCTACATCTCGCGATTTTGTGATGGACCCGCTGGCAGAATCTCCCTCAGTAATAAATATGGTTGATTCAAGTCGGCGTTCATCGATAGAGTTTAAATGAATTTTACAATCTCTTAGTTTTTTGTTATGTAAACTCACTTTTTTAGCCCGATCCCTTGCAAGTTTCTGGATTCCTGAAATGGCTTTTCTTTCCTTCTCAGAATCAACAATTTTCCTGTAAATGGTATCAGCGACATCAGAGTGCTTATGCAAATAATCATCCAGTTGTTTCTTTACAAAATCATTTACATAACGAGATACTGAAGGACCTTTAGGCCCAATATCTTTTGATCCCAGTTTAGTCTTTGTCTGAGACTCAAATACTGGTTCCTCAATTTTAATGCTTACAGCAGCAATAATTGAAGCCCTGATATCTGAAGGATCAAAATTCTTATTGTAAAACTCACGGATCGTTTTTACATACGATTCACGAAATGCCTGCAAGTGAGTCCCCCCCTGGGTTGTATGTTGTCCGTTGACAAAAGCAAAATAGGTTTCACCGTACTGATTGCCATGTGTCATAGCTACTTCCAAATCGCCATTTTTCAAACACATGATCGGATAGAGTCCTTCAGAGCTCATATTTTCTTCCAGTAAATCAAGTAGTCCATTTTTTGAAACATACTTCTTTCCGTTCAGGCTAATGACAAGCCCGGCATTCAAATAAGTATAGTTTCTCACAAGCGACTCTACATAATCTTCTATGAATCGGTAATTTCCAAATAGCTCTCCATCTGGAACAAATTGTACTAAGGTTCCGTTTTTTTCATCAGTCTTCTCATCTCCAGATTCATTGTCAATATTGCCTGCCGAAAAATACACAGCATTTACAATCCCTTCCCGAAAAGCCTTAATTGTAAATTGACTCGATAAGGCATTCACTGCCTTTATCCCAACTCCATTTAAGCCAACAGACTTTTTAAATACTTTGGAGTCATATTTTGCACCTGTATTCATTTTTGAAGCTACATCCTTTAGCTTCCCTAATGGAATACCTCTTCCATAATCACGCACAGAAACGGTATTCTCGTTGATTGTAATATCAATTTCTTTCCCGAATCCCATCATGAATTCATCAACAGAATTGTCCAATACTTCCTTTACAAGAATGTAAATTCCATCGTCCTTTGAAGAGCCATCACCCAACTTTCCAATATACATTCCTGGCCTTCGACGTATGTGCTCTTTCCAGTCTAATGTGCGAATCGTATCTTCTGAATAATTTGCTACAGACATAATCATTGGCTTTGCGACAAATATATAATATTAGAAGGTGGTTGAAGAATTTCTTTATTAACCCTTAATTAACAGAAAAGGCTGTTGATATGTTAGTAAATGACTTAGGCTGTGGAAAAAAAATGAGGCAGGAATCTGATGTTCCTGCCCCTGGGTGTCAATCAATCAATAACTTAAAATTAGCTGGAACAATTTACGAAATTTTATTAAGAACTCCAAGAGATTTATAATTAAATAGATAGCCATGTTTGAACTTCATCCTGCGAGGGATTTTTTAGTCCAAGTTTATTCTTTTTATTAAATCCGCAGATTTCCTGGTGCAGTTTAGTATGTTTTTCAACATTTTTTAATGAATCCAGTGTTTTGTAACCAAGTTGTTGAATTACTTTCACCCATTCTTCGGGTATGCCTGATTTAATGAAGACCTCTTTGCTATCAGATTTTTCTCTTTTTTCCGGCCTCATTTGTGGAAAGAACAAAACGTCTTGTATACTCGACTGATTTGTCATGATCATAGTTAGTCTATCTACTCCAATACCCATTCCAGATGTTGGAGGCATTCCATATTCTAAAGCACGTACAAAATCATAATCGATATACATGGCTTCATCGTCGCCTTTTTCAGATAATTTCAATTGCTCCTGAAAGCGCTCGATCTGATCTATAGGATCATTCAACTCAGAATAAGCATTGCATAGTTCTTTCCCGTTCACAATCAACTCAAAACGTTCAGTAAGTTCAGGATTGGAACGATGTTTTTTGCACAATGGAGACATCTCAACCGGATAATCCGTAATAAAGGTCGGCTGAACCAGATGATCCTCCACTTTTGCTCCAAATATTTCATCAATGATCTTTCCTTTGCCCATGGTATCATCTACCTCAATACTTAAATCTTTGCATACCTTTCGAAGTTGATCTTCACCCATCCCTGAAATATCCACTCCAGTATATTCCTTGATCGAGTCAATCATGGTCAATCTTTTGAAGGGCCTTTTGAATTCAATTTCTTTTTTCCCAACAGGCAGCTTGGTTTTACCGTGGAGATCAAGAGCAACTTTTTCAATCATCTCTTCTGTAAAATCCATCATCCAATTATAATCCTTATAAGCTACATAAATCTCCATTACTGTAAATTCAGGATTATGAGATCTGTCCATGCCTTCATTCCGGAAATCTCTGGAAAACTCATAGACTCCATCGTAGCCTCCAACAATTAGCCGTTTCAGATACAATTCATTGGCTATCCTCAGATAAAGAGGCATTTCAAGTGTATTGTGATGGGTTTTAAAAGGTCTGGCAGCTGCACCACCAGGAATGGTCTGTAAAATAGGGGTTTCCACCTCCAAATAACCCCTTGAATTAAACAATTGTCTCATGGAATCTATGACTTTTGTACGCATGGTAAATATTTCACGTACTGCAGGATTCACAACCAAATCAACATACCGTTGTCTGTATCTGAACTCAGGATCTGTTACTGCATCATAAATTTTACCATCTTTCTCCTTCACAATAGGTAATGGCTTCAACGATTTTGCAAGCAACGTCAACTCTTTTACATGAATCGATATTTCACCCATCTGGGTGATAAATACAAATCCGTTTACACCCACAAAATCTCCAATATCAAGAAGTCTTTTAAATACAGTATTGTAAAGGGTTTTATCCTCCTCCGGACAAATATCATCGCGCGTAATGTACAATTGAATTCTTCCCTTTGCATCCTGAAGTTCGGCAAATGAAGCTTTGCCCATGATCCTCTTGCTCATCAAGCGACCAGCAATTGTTATATCCTGAAAGGCATCCTTATCTTTTTCAAAGTTTCTTTTTATCTCCTCTGATGTTGTATTCACAGGAAATTCTGCAGCAGGGAAAGGGTCAATCCCTAATTCCCGAATATCATTTAGTGCTTTTCTTCTGAATTGCTCCTGTTCACTTAATTCTAACTGACTCATTGATTTTGATACTTAATGATTTTTTGCAAAGATAAAAATTAACTTCAGAGCAAAAGTTATGTAGATGCATAATGTAATTCAATCCAATAAAAAAGCCACCCGAATTGGATAGCTTTCTATTAAGAGAATCGACCTTAATTTTATCTATGAGAGGTTTATGTATTAGTAAAGTTAATTATTTTTAAGATTATTGCATCTTTTTTTCTTATTTTATATTCAAAATAAATTTTTCTTCCTGATTATTATGGATAACTCGCTAACTTTACAACAAAGAATGTTTATGCAAACAAGAGAAAAGGAAGACAGGATAAGGTTACCTCATTGGATGAAAGTACCAATGCCCCATGGTGAAGAGTATTCAAAAGTGAAAAACCTGGTCCTTCAACAAAAGTTAAATACAATTTGTGTAAGTGGTAACTGCCCGAATAAAGGCGAATGCTGGAGTGCAGGAACTGCCACATTTATGATACTTGGTGAAAAATGCACTCGCAATTGTAAATTTTGCCAGGTTAATACCATGAAGCCAGATGCGGTTGATTGGGAAGAACCAACACGACTTGCGGAGACAATTAAAATCCTGAAATTAAAACACGCAGTAATTACATCGGTGGCGCGCGATGAACTGCCAGATGGAGGAGCACAATTTTGGGCAACCACAATACGTACGATCAAGGACGTAAATCCAAAACTGACAATGGAAGTATTAATTCCTGATTTTCGAAGAGGAAATAGGTCATTAGATCTGGTAATCAATGAAAAGCCAGAAGTTATTTCCCACAACATTGAAACAGTGAAAAGATTATCTCCTGAAGTGCGATCCATGTCCAGATATAAGCATAGCCTTGAGGTATTGGAATACATATCTAAATCCGGACTCATTGCTAAGTCCGGTATAATGCTAGGTCTTGGAGAAATTGAAGAGGAAGTAATTGAAGCAATGGATGATTTAAGAAATGTTGGAGTAAAGGTTTTTACCATCGGACAATATTTAAGGCCCTCAAAACATCATTACCCTGTAAGAGAATATATTAGACCTGAAGTTTTTAAAAGACTTGAGGAAATAGGTCTAAATAAAGGTTTTAAATATGTTGAAAGCGGACCCCAGGTTCGTTCTTCCTATCACGCAGAAAAACACATAAATGCCTGATCAGGATGTCATACTTTGTAAAAATCCTTGACATAGGACTGAAAGAATACAAAGAAGCTTGGGAGTTTCAGGAAAACACTCTTGCATTTGTGCAGGAACAAAGAAACCTTGAGCCTTCAAATGAGTATGCAGGAACACTTATTTTCTGTGAGCATCCACATGTATATACCTTGGGTAAGAGCGGGCAATCAAACAATCTTCTGATCAATGAAGAATTTTTAGCTAAAATTAATGCCAGCTATTATCAAAGTAATCGTGGAGGCGATATAACTTACCACGGACCTGGCCAGATAGTTGGGTATCCTATATTTGATCTGGAAAAAATGAAACTCGGGGTTAAAGAATATGTTCATTGCCTTGAAAAAGCAATTATTATGGCATTGGAGAAGTATGGTATTCTCTCAACTAGACTTGAAGGAGCAACAGGAGTATGGCTGGACCAGGGAAAGCCTGGTGAACAAAAAATTTGCGCTATTGGAGTTCGGGTTAGTAAGGCTGTAAGCATGCATGGTTTTGCATTGAATGTGAATACCGATCTGAATTATTTTTCACATATTAATCCCTGTGGTTTTCAGGATAAGGGTATTACTTCAATGCAAAAAGAACTTGGCGAAGAAGTAGATTTGAATAAAGTAAAAACCGATCTGAAGAATACAATCTGCAATGTCTTTTCCTTAAAAACCAGCAGCGTTATTTCTTAGGTTATATCCGGATTAAATCAAGAAAAAGCCTCATTTTTTACTACATTTGCCGCTGGCAATATAGATCCCCTCATCTATTTCCATTTAGCTGGAATATTGAAGAAAGTTATTATGAAGAAATACTGGAAGATAAAGGAAAAGGGCTCACGCAGTGATATAGAAAAACTTGTTTATGACCTGAATATCAGCCAGGTCCTGGCTAATTTGCTTGTGCAAAGAAATATCACTACACTTGATCAAGCCAGGGAATTTTTCCGGCCACAACTCGAAAACCTGCACGATCCATACTTGATGAAGGATATGGATATTGCCATTGATCGTCTTGAGAAAGCAATTATTAACAGAGAACATATTCTTGTTTATGGAGATTATGATGTCGATGGTACCACTTCAGTTGCACTTACATATTCCTTTATTCGCAAGTTGTATGAGAATATTGACTATTATATCCCTGACAGATATTCTGAAGGTTATGGTATATCAACTGCCGGTATTGATTATGCATTTAAGAATAAAGTGACATTAATTATTGCTCTGGATTGTGGTATCAAAGCTGTAGAAAAAGTAGATTATGCAAAAAGTAAAGGAATTGACTTTATTATTTGCGATCACCATACACCAGGTGAAAAGCTCCCGGATGCTAAAGCAGTGCTTGATCCCAAACGCGATGACTGTCCCTATCCTTTCAAAGAATTATCAGGTTGTGGAGTTGGCTTTAAAATGATCCAGGCATTTTCAATGCGTCGTAACTTACCTTTCGAAGATTTATACAGTTACCTTGATCTGGTCGCAGTTAGTATAGCATCAGATATAGTATTACTAACCGGAGAAAACAGGATATTAACCTATTTTGGATTAAAAAAGCTTGAGGAAAATCCCTGTATCGGACTTAAAGCTATTAAGTGCGTGGCAGGTATTGATGACAGGCCTTTGAGTATTGAAGACATTGTATTTCGTATTGGCCCCAGAATAAATGCGGCCGGAAGAATGGAATCAGGAAAGCAGGCTGTAGATCTGCTGATCTCGGGGAATCCTGAAGAAGCATTTGTGCTTTGTGATAAGATAGATGCGCACAATCAAACCAGGAGAAACATTGATAAGAATATTACTGAAGAAGCCATTAAAGAGATTAATAAATTAAGTACGCAATTTGAGTACTCAAACGTCTTGTATAATCCTGAATGGCACAAAGGGGTTGTTGGAATAGTTGCCTCGCGACTTATAGAGACCTTCTACAAACCTACAATTGTTCTTACTGAATCGAATGGATTTGCAACTGGCTCTGCTCGCAGTGTAGATGGCTTTGATCTTTATGAAGCCGTTAATGAGTGTAGCGACCTCCTTGAGAGCTTTGGAGGTCACATGTACGCAGCTGGCTTAACTCTTAAGAAAGAAAATATTCAAAAATTTCGTGAACGGTTCGAAAAAATTGTGCGTGAAAAAATCACTCCCGAGCAGCTCGTACCTCAAATTGACATTGATGCTGAATTGAATTTTGATGATATTACACCAAAGTTTTATCGCATTCTTAAACAAATTGAACCCTTTGGCCCTGGAAATATGAATCCTGTATTTTTTGCTGAAAATGTTGCAGACAATGGTCAGGGAAGGCGCGTAGGAGCAAATGGTGATCATTTAAAACTTAACCTTATTCAGGAAGAAAATCCTTTTGATGATATTCCGGCCATTGCTTTCGGCCAGGGAGAAAAATTTAATAAAATAACCGGAGGAAATACTTTTGATATAGCCTATACAATCACTGAAAATCATTTCAGAGGCGAAACCAAACTTCAACTGAACATTAAAGATATTAAAACCGATGGCTGAGAATCCTCGGTTTATTCTGCCTGATTAAAATCATCAGAAGAATATTTCTCTATTAATTTTGATACAATTCGTTTCATTTCCTCACTGCTCAGTTTTGTCCTTTTATTACTATCCAAAAGCTCTTTATAATTGTTGCTAATTTTAGGATACCAGTCGCCCGGCTGATTCAAATCACCTTCAATACGAGGCACAATATGCATATGCATATGAGTAATGGTTTGTCCTGCTGCATTCTGATCCTGAACTGACCAATTAAATGCTTCTGCTTTGAATACTGTTAATAAGAGCTTTGTAATCTTTCTTGCAAAAATCATCATCTCAGAGATATCATCGTTGCTCAGATCAAGCAATGATTCAATATGCTTTTTTGGTACAATCAACGAATGACCCGGCAGAATGGGTGCCAGATTGTATGCAGCCCTGAAGTTTTGCGATTCTGCAAACACAGCATCTAAAAACGAAGTTTCACAAAAAGGACATTCCATGGAAATGAAAATACAAAAAGTTACTTGTTAAAAAAATCATTTCTCATTTTATAGTTCAAAACTATACTTAGATTTCATATTTAACTCTGTATTTTTGATTAAAATGTATTATACATTCTGGTGTCTGACCAAATAGTATTAATAAAAAATTCTATATACTATAGAAAAGCTAATCTTTCTTTTCTTGTTTTTAATTTCAGAATTAACAATTACAAGAAGTCAGGTACTTTTCCCCATAATTTTTGGGGATAAATTGAACGGCCCAAACCTTGAATTTGGATTGAATGCTATTCCGGGAGAATCCTTAAAAAACAGATCCATTTGCTTGTATGTAGGCATACCTATTGGTGCTGAAAAAGATAAGACCACCAAAACAACTCAAGAATAAGCCGAATTGCTAGAATCTTATTATAGCTTGTAATTTTAGCTCCGTTTTGTGGCCATTGGAAATTGCATTTAATCCACTTCCCACTTCCTTTTCCCCGGGATACCAGTTTTGTGAGATTTTTAACCAAAAAGTCAGGACTTTTGCAGCTTCCCATTTCATCATTGCTGCAAATCTCCATCCTTTGCCATAGTGCATATTAGAGCTGAAAGCATACAATACATCCTTCTCATAGGCATAGATCCTTGCATTGTATGCAGATGCATTAAAATAAGCTATTCGAATTGAATACTCAATTGGAACTGATTTTTGAAGAAATACTACATCCTGAAAGCCAAGAAATCCCAAATGGCTTGTCTTCTTAAGGAAGGAAACTTTTGTGATTTCAAGCCTGTTTTGAAATCTGAAAGCCTCTCCAGCATAATAAATACCATTCAATCTGAAATTTTCTTGTGACAGTATCCTTATATCAGAAAGCTTTTCTCCATCAAAATAGTTTTCAGGTTTTTCCTGACACTTATAGCGAAAATATACATCAGAATTATTAATTTTTTTGCCAATCTCGATATTGTATTCATATCCTTCGGATGGCGCATTAACCCTATATTTTAACCAGGGAAAAGAGAAAACATCTCCATAAAGCTTTATTCGATAGCCGGCAAATTGAAAATCACCTCCCATGAAGAGTCCATTTTCATTTGAGACGTCAGAACTTTCACTAAAAGCATTGGCAAAAAAGGAATAGTATCCCTCCTGGTAGTATCGATATATAAGGCCTATTTGAATTTCAGGCCGTGGCATCAGTATA
>CAYWBC010000084.1:0-17067 GCA_964456285.1 uncultured Bacteroidales bacterium | reverse complement strand
AGGTTTGCAATCTGGAGATAAGGTAATCTTGATGCAGATGACAGGTATGCGAAGTACTTCAATTGGAATGCCAACCCAAGACCAAATTCCTATTTCTACAACTGAAGAAGCTGGAACTTATGAAATGTTAGCCGTAAGAGCGGTTAATGATGTAACTGATAGAGTTGAATTTACAGTTACTATTGATGCTGGAAAATATAAAACAAGTGATAAAATACAATTGGTTAAAATTTATGAAGCGGATTATGCTACCATAACCAGTCCTATTATAGCGAAAGAATGGGATGGTATTAAGGGTGGTGTAATCGCACTGGTGATATTTAAAAAACTTACACAGAATGATTTTATTGTATCAAGTAATACAGGATTAAGAGGCGGTCTGCAAGAACCCGGTTATGCTGGTGGATGTAGGACATATTTACCTGCTACTGATACTGCTTATTTCCTTACATCTTCAAGTGGAGTTGCTGGTTTCAAAGGAGAAGGAATAGTTGAGTTAAGTTTTGGGGATGTATATACTAAAGGACCAGGGAAAAGTATTAATGGAGGTGGAGGTGGTCTTGGCTATTTTGCTGGTGGTGCTGGAGGTGGTCACTGGGGTGCTGGTGGCGGTGGTGGTGAGCAAAAAAATAGTTGTTCACCTATTAAAAATTCAACTGGAGGACATGGATTAAGATTTGATAATAATTTTTATGGATTTGACAGAGTGACTATGGGAGGCGGCGGTGGATCTTCAACAGAAGATGGAACTTACTTTGCAACTAAGGGTGGTGATGGAGGAGGAATTGTTATTATTATGACTGATACTCTGGTTGGTAATAATCGTTCAATTAATTGTAGTGGCGAATCAGTATCCGGAATTGCTACAGCAGGTGCGGGAGGAGGTGGTGCAGGAGGTGCAATCTTACTGGATGTGAATACATATACTGGAAATCTGGATTTAAACGTAAATGGTGGTGCAGGAGGGTCTACGGGGGCTCAAATGACGGGGGCTGGCGGAGGTGGAGGTGGAGGTATAATTTGGTTTTCAGGATCGGCGTTACCTGGCAATGTTTCAGATGATATTGCGTTAGGTCCCGGAGGGAATGCAAATGAACCTTCTTTAGAAGGTTTTAACGGAGGAATTGGTGGAACGCTTGCAAATTTGCAGTTGCCATTAAACGGTTTTTTATTTAACACCCTAGACGGTATTGATACTATATGCGAGGGACAACAACCAAAATTAATAACAGCCAGCACACCACGAGGTAAATCAACTTCTTATATTTATGAGTGGCTCCAGAGTACTGATGATGCAAGCTGGGTTCCGGCTTTGGGGACTGGTGATTTATTAAGCTTTCAGCCCGATGCAGATACAGTGACTACTTATTATACAAGGGTAGTGCTTGATACGCTCACTGATGAACCGAATACACCTCTAGACAAATATGTTTACGATACAGCATTCTCTATCGAGGTTTTAGTATACCCACATTTAACTGGCAATGCTTTGGCTTTTTATGATACTTTATGTTTTAATCAAAGTCCGGGAACCCTTACAGGTGCTGCTGTAGGTGGAGGAGATGTTGGCAATTACGAGTACAATTGGCATTCAAGCATCAATAATAGTGACTGGACAACAAGCAGATCAACCAATCCAAGTCTGACGGAAGGAAATCTGACTCAAACTACCTATTACAGGCGTGTTGTTACTTCTCATGAGGTATGTGTCGATACAAGCAATGTAGATAGCATTAAAATTTTACCCAGTATTACCAATAATGATTTTTTACCTTTAGCAGACACTGCAATTTGTGAAGGTTCAGATGCTGGTCTGGTTAGAGCAACATCACCATCGCAGCTTGATGGAGGTGACGGCAACTACACTTTCAAATGGATGGAAAGTGCAGATGATAATGATTATAGTATTATTGGTGGAGCTGGCGGTGTGAATTATCCTCCTGGAATTCTGGCAAATGATATGTACTACAAACGAATTGTCTATTCAGGTTCTGATACGGTTTGTAAGAGTACTACTGCAACTCCGTTTTATGTTGAAGTATATGATTTAATTACAGAGAATAGCATTGACGGGTCTGATGTTCAGTATGTTTGTTATGATTCACCAAAACCTCTAACCGGCTCTGATCCTCTTGGTGGTAATGGAACTTATAATTATACATGGGAAGAATGGGTTGATGGTACAGGTTGGGAAGATGCTACAGGAACCATAAATGGCCGTGATTATACCTCGCCGCCATTAACTGATACCATTTCCTATCGCAGGTTTGCCACATCAGGTGATTACGCACAGTGTCAGGATATGTCAGATGCTGTATTGATCCGAGTAAATGCATTACCAACAGGAGATATAGAAGAAGGCACTGAGGCTTTCTGCGATCAGGGAACCCTAACAGTGAATTATAGTAACCTCACAGGAAATGGTCCCTGGACCATGACGGTGGATGCCAATCCTGATTATACTACTGATCCCCCTTTAACTAATCCAAGCGGTAGTTTCTCATTTGATGTTACGCAATCTGCGTCTATTAAAGTTCTTAAAATTGTAGATTCCAACTTGTGTGAAGCATTGAATTCGAATTTTGTAAATACTATTGAGCTTACTATATACGAAACACCTGATGCTAATGCGGGAGAAGATCCGAGGACTTGTGGTTTAGAAGGCACAATGGCAGCGCAGCTTACAACTGGCACTGGATTATGGACAGGAGAGAATGTTCAATTCGATGAACCCTCAAACCCAAATTCTGGTGTTTCTGCAACAGAATATGGCATTTACCCTGTTATGTGGACTGAGACCAACGGGGATTGTCCGGATTCAAGTGAAATTGAAATTACTTTTTTTCAGCAGCCGCTGGAAGCTGATGCAGGAGAAGATCAGAATCTGGATTATCAATTCACCACTACACTTGACGCTCAGCCGGCAAGCATTGGCGAAGGTACCTGGAATTTTGTTACAGGTACAGGAGTTTTTGAAGATCCTACTTTGTACAATACTGAGGTTGATTTTTCGAATGTAGGAACTTATGAATTGAGCTGGACAATTGGTAATGGTTCTTGCGATTCTGTTAGTAATTCAATTCAGATTATTGTTGGAGATCTTGCTATTTTTAATGGATTTTCACCCAATGGTGACGGGATAAACGATGAGTTTATATTAAATATGAGTGGAAGAAATAACTCTAAGCTTATTGTTCTTGATAAATGGGGTGGATTGGTAATTGAGATAGATGGTATTGAAGAGCTGATATGGAATGGGGATAATAAAAATGGAAAACCCGTTCAGGCCGGAACTTATTTTTATATTATCAAAGAAGAAGGACTTCCTGACAGAAAAGGATACATTGAATTGCGCAGATGATTTTACGAACCAAAATATTAACTATTCTTCTATTCTTTTCTGCCGGGGTATTTGCCCAGGAATTGTCGGTTGTTTCCATGTTTGATCAGAATCTAATATATTATAATCCGGGAGCTACGGGAAGCCAGGAAGTATTTACGGCTAGTTTCTTTTATCGTAGTCAGTGGACAGGTATGGATGGAGCGCCTTCCACACAGTTTTTCAGTATGCAATCTCCTTTGAAAAACACCAAAGATGCGCTTGGGTTAACTGTTTCACATGAAAGTATAGGGAGCAATAACTATATTGAAGGGTATGCCAATTATGGACATCGTTTTATTGTTGGACCCGGAAAAATATCTCTGGGTTTGAAGATTGGATTTTTTCATGGATCACAAAGAATGGCAGATTTACGTGAAGGTGACGATCCTCTTTTTAATTCAGATAAAAATGGAACTTTTACTATTCTCAATGCTGGATTTGGTGCATTATATTACACTGATCAATATTGGGTAAGCTTTTCAATTCCCGGATTTTTTGGGTTTGAATCTGATCCTTCCGGGAAATACAAGATGTCGCATGAACTTTTAAACTATACGTATTATTTTGGTGGAGGTGGGAAAATTGCTCTTCCGGCTGAGTTTAGTCTTGAGCCATCGGTTCTGATGGCTTATAGTGCTGTTAATCCCTTTAAGTTAAGCATAAACGCAATAGCGATGTATAAAAACTCAATCAGAGCAGGATTGGGCTTCAGAAATGGATATAGACAAGCTATTATTTTACATATTGGTTATAATATTAACAGACAGTTTGCTCTTGCTTATAGCTATGATTTTAGTATTGGAAAATCATCAGGTTACAATTCCGGATCGCATGAAATAAGCATTCAATATAAATTCGGATACAAGGTAAACGCATCAAATCCAAGGGGCTTCTAATCTATGAAACTACTGAAAGTCATATTGTTTTTATCGTTTTGTATTGTATTTCAGTCTATTTCGGCACAGAATTTTTTTAAGATAACCCGTTTGCCATTCAATACGAATATATTTAGTGAAATGGCTCCTTCGATACATGAGAATGGAATTATCTTCAGCTCAAATCGTAAGCAGGAAGTTATTGTTGTAACTGTAGATCAGGAAGGTCAATATCTATACAATCTATATTATTCGGAGCAGAAGGGCGAGAAGAATTGGTCAAGGCCTGTAATATTTGCCAAAGAGTTAATCTCCCGCTATCATCAAAGTTCAGCTTCAGTTAGTAGTGATGGCAATGAAGTATATTATACTTCTACTATCAATGCATCAGAGAAAATTGGAGATGAGCTTGGAGGAGATACTTTAAATGGCATAATGATTTCAACCAATAACAATGGCAATTGGTTGCCTGCCAAAAAGTTTCAATACAACAGCGATGAATATAATGTGAGTTTTCCATGCATTAGCAATGATGGAAACAGGCTGTATTTCTCGGCCCAAAACCCTGACGGATTTGGAGGTTATGATATTTATTATTGTGATAATGTTGGAAACAGATGGAGCAATCCTGTGAATGCAGGAGACAAGATTAACACCTCCGGCAATGAAATATTTCCGTTTATTTTTAATGATAACAGGTTGTACTTTTCTTCAGACGGGCATGAAGGCATTGGAAGAATAGATATTTTCTATAGCGATTTATTGAGTGATGAGTGGACAGAAGCAGTAAATATGCCTGTTCCGTTCAATTCAAGAGCCGATGATTTTGCTTTTGCTGCCAATGCTGAGATGGATACAGGCTATTTTACTTCCAACAGGAGGGGTACTGATGATATTTATCAATTTGTATCTACATTCCCAAGCTTTGCTGAATGCCCTGATCAGGTAGAAGAAACCTACTGTTATGAATTTTATGAATCGGGCTTAATAAACCTTGATACCACAAGTATGAAGTATGAATGGGATCTTGGTGACGGTGAATTCATTAGAGAACCCAGGGTTATTCATTGTTATGATGCACCTGGTTATTATTTGGTTCAACTAAATGTAATTGATACGCTTACCGGAGAAGTATCGAGAAGCGAAGCTGCGTATGATTTATCTATTGAGAAGCTGGAACAACCCTATATGCTTATTCCTGATACAGCTCGTGTAAATGAAAATATTTCTTTCGATGCCTCAGGATCGCATATAAAACAGTTTACAATAGAAAATCATTATTGGGATTTTGGAGATGGATCTATGTTGAATGAGGCTGATGCGAAACACAGTTACAGTAAACCGGGAACTTATTTTGTTAGACTGGGCTTAACCGGAGGGAATAAGAACGATCCTGAAAAATTAGATAAAGCCTGTGCCAAAAAACAAATAATTATTATTGAAAGGTAACTTTTTATTTATTAACCTTTTATTAGGGATTACGTAAATAGTTTAAAAGTTTTGATGTTGTATATTTGAAATACAACCGGAAATAAAAAAATTAGTTAATATTTTCAAGAATGAAATCGATTATTCTATTTTCAGTCTGCATGTTTATTCTTACAGTAACTAATGGGCAACCTGTTCCGGCTGGGGATGAAAATATCCCATACTTAATGACATTTGGTAATAAAGCAGAAACCTCCTGGGGAGATGATGATTTTTCTCAAACTTTCTTTTTCTTAATTCCGGAAACTTTCAAGGAGCCTATATTTATTCGAGTATTTGATCCTGATATTGGTGGGAGTATTGATGAGCTGAATGGAGTTTTTGATACCAGAGTAGTATATTCCGTATATGGAGGGAAAGAGAGTTATTCAAACAAAGATGCCCAGGAAACAGATCCTAAAGGCAATTACAAAAGCGGAGTGCTTCTTGCGTCAAAGGCATTTGGCGAGAATCCGAGATACGATAATAATTGGTACACTTTTGGGCCTTTCAATCCTACAGAGGGAGAATACATTGAAAAATTCGGAGGATATGTCATTAAGATAATTGCAGATGGTGTTGCTGGAAATGACGGAAACCTTTATCGATATTTTTTAAGCACAAGCTTTTCAAGTAATAAACCAGTGGAAGGGGGTAATGCATTCGCCTATGAATATTCTTTTCGTATGCATGATAATCCCGATGAAATTTCTCATATTTATCCCTACGTTGACGATAGAACAATTTCAGTAAAACTTTCTAATTTTGATTGGGATTCGGATGGAGTCATCAGGACGGTTTCTGTGGCACGTAATAATCAGAGAAGCCCTATATCGGCTGATGATAATTGGGTTTCAGACGAATTTAAGATTTTTGATGAAGAAAAAAATACATCGCTTGATATACAATTCATTAAAAAGAAAGCTCCTCCTGTCAAAAATAATAATGTAGTGGTTAATGTTCGAAATCAATACAACGAATTATTGCCATTTTATGTTATTCCAATTGGAGGTGTGCCAAAATACAAATATGGCATTGGAGCAAAAAGAATTAATCCATGAGCTTAATTTTGAAACTCCTAAGAAATATGAGAACCAATCGGGGTATTATCTTTTCGCTTTTATTCATCATTTGCACATTTGCATGTTCAGTTTCTTATTCGCAGAATAATCGATTCAGAGACTTTTCTATTGCTGAGGGACTTTGTCATCCGTTTGTTTACAACATAATACAGGATAATAATGGTTTTATATGGATAGGTACAGGTGAAGGTTTATGCCGCTATGACGGATTCGACTTTACTTCATCTGCTGATTATGACACCTTACCGGTTGATATCGTAAATGTCAGCTATGCAGATAGCTTAGGTAAACTTTGGTTTGGTTATAATAATGGAGAAGTATGGTCCTATGATGGAAATTATTTCACTCCCTTTGTCATTGAAAAAGGAATGACATTCTCCATTGCAGGCATTACTCAGAGCAATGAACAGGGAATTATCATTGCAACTCAAAATAAAGGGATTTACAGTTTCGACGAAAAAGGAAATGCAAAATCATTACATCCGAGCTTTTCAGATTACCTTATTACCAGTATTCATGTCAGAGGAAATAATCTCTTGCTTGGAACTCAGGATGGATTATTTATTCATGATCTCTCGAATTTTGAGGACTCAGTTCCAATAGCTGTTAATGGCTTGAAATATATAAAGATACAATCCATTAAGGATGCTTACAATGGAAATTCTTTTTGGATCGGTACAGAAGATGCAGGACTTTATCTTCTAACTATTTTGAATGATACATTTCAGATTGAAAGTGTTGGAAAAGAATTTGGGTTGAATTATGAGAACATTCAAGACATCGAATTTGATATTGATTCCAATATTTGGGTTAGTACTTATAATTCAGGCTTGCTAAAAATCTGGTTAGATTCAAAAAATCCGGGAACTGCTTTGTCAATGAGTCAATATAATAAGAAAAATGGATTTTCCACAAACTTTGTAAAATGTGTTTTTAAAGACAGAGAAAAGAATATCTGGGTAGGAACTTATGGAGAAGGTTTTGCCCTGCAGACCAATCAGCCATTTGAATTTCGAAATTATTCTGATAGTAAATTAGGAAATAATATTTTATCTATTGCACAAAACGATAGTATGTTATGGCTTGGAGGTGAATCATGTATATTGCAGGTCAATAAAAGAACATCCAAAACAACATTACTCGATCATAGATTCAATTTACCAAAAGGCCGAATTACAAGTCTCTATTACAATAAGGGAAATCTATGGGTCGGTACGGAAACCAATGGTGTATTCAAATATATTGTTGGTTCAAAAAGATTTACTTCTTTTCTCAATGAAAGCAACTCAATAAGTAATTCTGTAAACTATATTACCGGTGATGCCGATAATATATACGTTGCCACCAAAAATGGGATTTTTATTATAAATATTGAAAGCGAAAAGCAATTGCATTACAACACCATCAACGGACTTCCGCATAATGATATTGAACATTTATTTCTGGATTCAGAAAACAGACTGCTTTTTGCAACAAGAACCAACGGAATCTATGAGATTAATGAAAAAGGTGAAGTAGAAGAATTTTTTACTGTTGGAAAGTATGAACTTGATTTCAATTCCATTACACAAGATGTTGATGGTAACATTTGGATTGGAACTTACGGACAGGGAATCTTTATAATAATGCCTGATTCGATAACAAATCTCACAGTAAAAGATGGCATAAAATCCAATTATTGTTATAGTATAATTTCATCAGACAGTTTATTTATATGGGTTGGTCACCGATTAGGACTTAGCAGAATTAATATTAATACTTTAGCAATTACAGTATTTGATTCTGATAATGGCATTACAGGTGACTGCAATCAGAATGCAACAGCTATTGATAATGAAAATATATTGTATTTCGGCACTACAGATGGTCTGATTGCATATGATGTTGTTAAAGGTTTAACAGAGCAGCTTGATCCAAAAACCAATATTCTTAGAGTCGTAATTTCTGATAAGGAATATGACTTTAGAAAACCAATAGTATTGCCTTACTCGGCTTATAAATTGAGTATTGAATTTATTGGCCTGTGTTATGCCGATCCTGAAGCTGTTACCTATCAATACAAATTGGAGGGCTATGATTTGGATTGGTCGGAAGTATCCGGAAACAGGTCTGTAATTTATCCTCGAATTGAGGATGGAGAGTATACCTTCTTGCTAAAATCATTTGGTACAAATGGTGTTACTGAATTAATTCCCATTAGTTTCGACATTAAAGTGAAATTACCTGTTTGGAAGACATGGTGGTTCATTACCTTACTCATTATTATTTTGCTTCTTTCTGTTGTGGTAGTTATTAAATATAGAGAAAGAAAGCAAAAACAGATTCAGGAATATCTTGAGCGACGTTTAGACGAAAGAACTCGTGAAGTGGTTGAACAAAAAGAAGAAATTGAGATAAAAAACAGAGACATTACTGATAGTATAAACTATGCACAGCGTATACAATCGAGTATCTTGCCTCCTATAAAAAAACTTCAACAAAATTTTTCCGGTTCATTTATTTTTTATCAACCCCGGGATATTGTAAGCGGTGATTTTTATTGGTTTGACAAGATTAGTGAAAACAAATTTGTTATTGTATGTGCAGACAGTACAGGGCATGGTGTTCCGGGAGCGTTTATGTCCATGATAGGAACTACGCTTATTAAAGATATAAGCATTCGGGGAGCAGTAAATTCACCCTCCGAAATTCTTAGGGATCTTGACTCAGAGCTTCGCAGTACTTTGAATCAAAACATTGAAACTGCTGATCAATCGAATGATGGTATGGATATCATAGTTTGCGAAATAGATACTAAAACCAAATATTTACGCTATGCATCTGCTATGCGGCCAATGATTGTTTACAGAGGGGGAGAGCAACTATATATTAAGGGGAGTAGAAGTTCAGTTGGAGGTCATTATGATAAAGAAGATAAGATATTTAAAGATGAAGGTATACAACTAGAATCAGGAGATTTAATTTATATGTTTTCCGATGGTTATCCTGATCAGTTTGGCGGACCTATTGGAAAGAAATTTAAAATGGTAAGGTTGAAAAATCTTCTCCGCGATATCAACAAAAAACCTATGGAAGAACAATATGAATATGTGAAGAGCACATTTAATCTGTGGAAAGAAGAATATGATCAGGTAGATGATGTATTGTTCATGGGAATAAAAATATAAACTTCAGATATCCAATAACTGTTTATTGATAGGCCCCCATTTTAAGCATGATTATTTCTTTTTCCATTAGAAATCTCCATGCCCCTCTTTGAATTCCTTTTTTTGTAAGGCCAGCAAAATATACTCTATCAAGCTTTTTAATATTGTATCCAAGGCTGTTAAAAATTCGACGCACAATTCGGTTTCTTCCTGAATGAAGTTCAATACCAATTTGAGTTTTATCAGAATTATCAATATAGCTCAAATTGTCAGCAGCTATTAATCCATCCTCTAAAGTTATGCCTTTTAAGATTTGGTTAAAATGTGGTTTTGTTAAGGATTTATCAAGAGTTACATTGTAAACCTTCATTTTATTGTGACTTGGATGGGTTAATTTTTTTGTCAAATCACCATCATTTGTAAGTAAAAGAACTCCGGTAGTGTTCCTGTCCAGTCTTCCAACCGGATATATTCTTTCCTTGCATGCATTTTGAACCAAGTGCATTACAGTTTTTTTTGCAAAGGGATCTTTGAGCGTGGTAATATAATCTTTCGGTTTGTTTAGGAGAATATAAACCAGTCTTTCGGTTTTTACCCTTTCATCGTTGTACCGAACATCATCATTAAGTTTTACCTTGGTTCCAAGTTCAGTTATAATTTTCCCATTTACCTTTATTAATCCTGTTTGAATGTATTCATCTGCTTCTCTGCGTGAACATATACCAGAGTTGGCAATGTATTTGTTCAGACGAATATCATCAGATTCATTACTTTTTCTAATGACAACTCTGGATTTTGGAGCCTGCTTTCCAGTAATTTTTCTTTTGTTTCCTGCGCTTCTATACTTTTTATGAACTGGATTTCCTTTTCTCATGGTAATAAAATCAGATGACTTAATTCTTTTGCCTTAAACAAATAGATTATTTTTGTTGTGCAAAAGTACATGAAATCTCTACAAGAGAGGAAAAATTATGACATTAATAAAATCAATCTCTGGAATTAGGGGTACAATTGGAGGAAAACCTTCAGAAAATCTTACGCCTTTAGATATAGTAAAATATACTGCAGCATATTCCACCTGGATGATGGAAAATTCAGGCAAGAATGATTATACCATTGTTCTGGGGAGAGATGCCAGGGTTTCAGGACAAATGCTGGCAAACATTGTTGCTTCTACTTTTCAGGGCATGGGCATAAATGTTATTGATCTTGGCTTTGCAACCACTCCTACTGTTGAAATGGCAGTTGTGCATCTAAAGGCCGATGGAGGCATTATACTCACTGCAAGTCATAATCCTGCCCAGTGGAATGCCTTAAAGCTTCTAAATGAATCCGGGGAATTCCTTTCAGATAGTGACGGAAGAAAAATTCTTGAGTTGGCAGAAAATGATGAGTATTCATTTATAAGTTATGATAAATTGGGCAAATATTCTACCAACCTCGAGATGAATAGCATACACATTCAGGATATTATTGATTTATCATATGTGGATACTAACGCAATAGGAAAATCTGATTTTACCGTGGCTATTGATTGTGTTAACTCTGTTGGAGGAATAATTATTCCTGAACTATTGGAAGCATTAGGTGTAAAGAAAGTTATTAGTTTGTATTGTGAACCAAATGGACTATTTCCTCACAATCCGGAGCCTTTACCAGAGAATCTAACGGAAATTTCCGGTTTAATAAAGAAGGAAGGAGCAGATGTTGGCTTTGTTGTGGATCCTGATGTTGACCGCCTTGCAATTCTTAATGAAGACGGATCAATGTTTGGTGAAGAATATACACTGGTTGCAGTGGCCGATTACATTCTTAAGAACAAGGGAAAGGGAAACACTGTTTCCAATCTTTCTTCAACTGGAGCTTTAAGGGACATAACAGAGACATATGGAGGCAATTACAGTGCTGCAGCTGTGGGAGAAGTGAATGTTGTTAAGAAGATGAAAGAAACAAATGCAATAATTGGAGGAGAAGGAAATGGTGGGGTGATTTATCCCGAGCTGCATTACGGACGTGATGCTCTTGTGGGAATTGCGTTGTTCCTATCTCATCTGGCAAAATCAGGCCTTAAATGTTCAGAACTTAGAGCCAGTTATCCAAATTACATAATTTCTAAAAATAGAATTGAATTAAGGCCTGAAGTTGATGTAGATGGGATTTTGAAGCTAGTTAAGGAGAAATATAGTACTCAGCATATTATTGATATAGATGGGTTGAAGATTCATTTTGAGAAAGAATGGGTTCATTTGCGTAAATCAAATACTGAGCCAATTATACGCATATATTCAGAGAGCTCTTCGCTTGAGAAAGCTGAGAATTTGGCTGGTATGATTATCAAGGACATTAAAAGCTATATCTAGAGCTTAATAATTATCAATAGAGACACTAGTATTTAGCAATTAGAATTCTTCTAATGCTTAGAGCCAATATTGTATGATTTACTTACAACTTTTGTATGCCCCAGTCTGGTTTTCATGCTTGCAATTATATTGACCTTTTGCAATAATGCACCTTCTGGAGGTACTTCTATTGAATATGTTGCTATGCCATCTTCTTTATCGAGAGGAGTGATATATCTGGGAAGAAATACACCCGCTTCCAGTTCATCGATATAATATTTTCCTGATCGGGGTTTATTGCTGAAAAATATTTTTAGTAAATAGGTATTGTTAAAAGCTACCATGTTTTTAACTTCTATGATCAGTTCGGGATAATTAGTGATTACTTTTCCCATTTTGTCGTACTCATGAAGTTGTATTGATGGCCTTCCGTCACGATAAAAATTTTCCATCATCAATTGCCCGTTTTTATAGAATTTCTGTTTTTGTCCGTTTAGGCGTCCATACAGGTAGTTTTCTTTGATGTATAAGGTTCCGTCTTCGTAATAGCCTAATGAAGCACCATGCTTTTGATGATCAACATAATTAACTTTTCCTCTAACATTCCCATTTGGATAATAGCTGACTTGCTCACCCTGGTATTTGTTCATTTTGAAGTGAGCAATGGCTGTTAATTTCCCATCTTCGGAGTAGTATTTACATACGCCATGTCTTTTATTGTTAACCGATTCGTTGATGGATTTAATTTTTCCACTGGGATAATATTCTTTAATTATTTCTTTTTTTAATTTTTCCTCATTTTTCATTGATTGGAGAATCCATCTTTGCGGAATGAATTGGCAAGACTCCACCAACAATAGTAAAAGAAAATAAGTGAAATACCTGGCCATATGGACTACTGTCTAAGCAATAAAACGAATACTATTTATTGTTGAAAGTAAGAAAAATGTTGATTCTATGAAAACATATTTTACTCTGAGTTTGAAAGCTTCGCTGTTTCTGGTTTGAAGGATTTTTTCTTCTAAAAAAATCCTTTATATTTGCGCCACTACTAAAAAAGTGGTTTAGCACACAGTAAAATCTTAAAAACTAGATAGAAATGCGAAACAAAGGAGCCATTTTGACATTGACAATTGCTCTTACAATTGTATGTATATATCAGCTTTCTTTTACTATCGTGGCAGTAAACGAAAGAAATCGGGCAAAAGACTTTGCTAATGGAGATCCTGTTAAGATGGAAAGATATCTTGACAGCCTGGCAAATGAAAATGTCTATAATATACTTATTAATGAATTTACCTTCCGCGAAGTCCAGGAAAGAGAGATCAATTTTGGTCTTGACCTAAAAGGCGGAATGAATGTTATATTAGAGATTTCCACCAACGATGTTATACGTTCACTGGCAAATAATAGTAAAGATACTACTTTTGTTCGTGCACTTTCAATGGCAAAGGAACTGCAAAAGAAATCAAATAAAGACTTTATTACATTATTTGGTGAGGCTTTTAATCAGATAGATCCGGGAGCAAGCTTATCAGCCATTTTTACTTCACAGGATTTACGTGATAGAGTTAAACCTGGTACTCCGAATGATGAGGTTCTTGAAATAATAAAGGAAGAAGCTCATGGTGCAATTGATAATGCCTTTAGCATTATACGAACCAGGATTGATCAGTTTGGGGTAACACAACCCAATATACAATACCTTGATACTAAAGATAGAATTCTAGTTGATTTACCAGGTGTTAAAAATAAGGATAGAGTAAGAAGGCTATTGCAGGGTACTGCCAACCTTGAATTTTGGGAAACTTTTGATAATGCTGAGCTAATACAAAATTTGTATGCAACAGATGCAATGGTCCGGGATTATCTTGTGACACAAAAGGAGTCAAAAAAAGAAAATGTCGAAGACAAAGCAGTTACAACTGTCGAGGAAGTTGCTGTTGAAGAAGAAAGTTCTGATGACGGAGCTTTATCTCTAATGGAACAGATTAAGAGTGATACTACTTTAGGCGCTGATACTATTTCTCAATCAATAGAAGAAACTTATCCTCTTTTAAGTAGACTGAGACCTATGCAGAATCCTGAAACCAGACAGCCATATCCCGGAGCTGTTATAGGGATAGCGCGAATGAAAGATACTACTAAGATTAATGAATACCTGAAGCTTGCAATGGAAAAGAAGTTGTTCCCCAGAGAGGTAAAATTCATGTGGGCTGCTTTTCCGGATATGGATGACAATAAGAAACCTATTGATGCATATAGATTATATGCTATCAAAGTAAGAAGTCGCGATGGTTTACCACCTCTTGATGGTGAAGCCGTTGTTTCTGCCAGCCAGGAGTTTGATCAGGCAAGTGGTAATGCATATGTTCTTATGAGCATGAATACTGAAGGATCTAAAAAATGGGCGCACATAACTAAGGAGAATCTGAAAAAGGTTATTTGTATTGTAATGGATAATAAAGTGTATTCAGGCCCTACTGTGCAATCTGAAATTACCGGTGGTAGTTCTCAGATAACTGGGAATTTTACCATTAATGATGCCCAGGATCTTGCAAACTTATTGAAATCTGGAAAGCTACCTGCTCCAGCACATATTATTCAGGAAGATGTTGTTGGGCCTTCTTTAGGAAAGAAAGCTGTTAATGAAGGTTTCAGCTCCTTTTTAATAGCATTTATTATTGTACTTTTCTATATGATTTTCTACTATAGTAGAAAAGCAGGACTTATAGCCGATATTGCACTTTTGGCAAACGTGTTTTTTATTGCCGGGGTTCTTGCATCCCTTGGAGCGTCTCTTACGCTTCCTGGAATTGCAGGTATCGTTCTTACAATTGGGATGTCAGTGGATGCGAATGTATTGATTTATGAAAGGATCAGGGAAGAATTGGCATCGGGTAAGGGAGTTAGGATGGCTATATCTGACGGTTACAAAAATGCTTATTCTGCAATTATTGATGCCAACGTAACGACACTTATTACGGCAATCATACTTTATATTTTTGGTACCGGTCCAATTAAGGGTTTTGCAACAACCTTATGGATTGGTATTTGTACCTCCTTATTCAGTGCTATCTTCATTACAAGATTAATTATTGAAAGGCAATTGAATAAGAACAAGGATATCACTTTTTCTACTCCTCTTTCAAAGAATGCCTTTAAAAATGTCAATATTGACTTTATTGGCAAACGTAAATTGGCCTATGTCATTTCTTCTATAATTATTTTAATAAGTATTGGATCACTTGTGATCCGTGGTTTGGATGAAGGTGTTGATTTTACTGGTGGAAGGAATTACATCATAAAATTTGAAAAACCTGTTGAGACACAGGAAGTTGCAAATCTTCTGACTGCCGAATTTGGAGAAACGCCCAAAGTTATAACCTTTGGAGAAGACGAACAGGTTCGAATTACAACACGTTTCAAAATTGATGAAGATGGAACAGACATTGATGAAGAAATTCAACAAATGATATTTAATGGTCTGAGTCCTATATTAGGAGACAGTGTTGATTACAATACTTTTTATGATAATTATTGGCAAAGCAACCAGAAGGTTGGGCCAACTATTGCCGATGATATAAAAAGACAGGCTGTTATCGCAATTTTTATTGCTCTACTGTTTATGTTCCTGTACATTATTGTAAGATTTAGAAACTGGCAGTTTGGCTTTGGAGCAGTTGCTGCTCTTATTCATGATGCTTTGCTTGTGCTTGGTATTTTTTCATTGTTTTATGGACTTATGCCTTTTTCACTTGAAATTGATCAGGCCTTCATTGCTGCAATACTAACAGTAGTAGGGTATTCAATTAATGATACTGTGGTAATCTTCGATCGTATCAGGGAGTATATTCATATCTACCCAAAACGGGAACGTAAAGAGATTATGAATTTGGCTTTGAATAGTACACTTAGTCGTACTTTTAGTACATCATTCAGTACATTTATTGTGTTAATAACAATATTCATTTTTGGAGGTGAGGTAATAAGAGGATTTGTTTTTGCCCTTCTTATAGGTGTTATTGTTGGTACTTACTCATCTGTATTTATAGCCACTCCGGTAGTATATGATACCATTAAAAGATCAGAGAAGAATAAAGAAAAAAAGCACGTAAGTAAGGAGAATTAGCTCTAATTTACATAAAGAAGCCTCATCAAACTTGAAATTATGTTTTAAGTATTGTTGGGGCTTTTTGCTATCTTTGAATAGTAGTTGCATTAAATTCTGAGTATGTTTTTATTTATTGGAGGTCCTGAAATAGCAGTAATTATTTTATTTGTACTCATTTTATTTGGGTCAAAAAAGATACCAGATTTTGCTCGCATGATGGGAAAAGGAATGCGTGAATTCAAAAGAGCTACAGATGAAATTAAAAATGAGATAAATGAAGGCACGAAAGATATCAATGATGATTTCAAGGATATTAAGAGTAGCTTGCGTAAATAGCTCAATATAATTTCATAGCAAAATCTCAACACTTTTTAATGGAATATTTACTACTTTTTCTTGGTTTTGTTCTTCTGTTGTATGGAGGAAAATTCCTTGTTAAAGGTGGTGTTACCCTAGCCGAAAGATTCAATGTTTCTTCTTTGGTAATTGGCTTAACAGTAGTATCAATAGGAACATCTGCTCCCGAACTTTTTGTTAGCCTGGTTGCTGCCATTAAGGGTCACCCGGAAGTTGCCATTGGCAACGTTATTGGATCGAACATAGCAAATATTTCTTTGGTGCTTGCTTTATCTGCCATAATCATTACCATACCTGTAAGAAGA
>CAYWBC010000083.1:0-17568 GCA_964456285.1 uncultured Bacteroidales bacterium | reverse complement strand
AATTTTCAACACGTCTACTTAAATCAAAGGACTAATGGACAATTTGCATTTTACCGGAAATCCAAGTAATTTGCGATAACTGTCTTATAAATATGAATAACTACATAAGGAAAATAAAGTTACCTTTCACTTTATTGACTTGTTGTTGGTAATGCTTTTACACGATAAACATTTGTATTTTTGATAAGAATCTAAAATTTAGAATCATGAAAAAGTATTTTTTTTTCTTCTCAATTCTTGTATTTATTCTGCTTACAATTAATAGTAATACAAAATGCCAAAATATTCCCAATTCAACACTCAAGATTTATATTTATAACAATACACTTAAAAAGAAGTCACCAATTGATATATGGTTTAATGATTCTTTGGTAATAAGTGAAAAAGTATCTTATAATTATCAAATAGCATATAAATTGTTTTCAAAAGGTAATCTAAGAATTATAACCCAAATTAGAGGCTTTGACAAAACCAGAACGGAATATGCTATAAATATTTTGAATGATAAGAGCTATATTGTATGTATTCGATTTGATGATAATAATGAATCCGGAACAATATTTGGTTTAAAGAAAACAGATGGAGAAACCTTTGAACCTTATTTTGAAGAAAACATATTTCAGTTTGCAAAGCTTGATGAAGGTCGGATTTTTGATGAGAATGGTTTGATGGAGGAAAATTTCTCTCAGGATTATTCTATATGCCATCTTCTTATAAAAGACTTCTCATGCGCTTGTCCTATAAGGATCTGGATAAATGATAAAATAGTAATGGATCAAATTGTTTCACGCTCGACAAATGGATCCACAATTTATTGCAAATTATTTAGTGAAGGTAAAACAAAAATATCCGCTCAATTGAGCAATTCACTTAAAACTAAAATAGAACAGGAATTTGAAATAAGCAATAATAAAATTTATTATATAAAAATCAATTTTCCAATTTTAGATACCAAAAGCTCCATCAAATTGCTTGATCAGGAAGAAGGTTTAAAATTATTAACAAAGTGTAAATTGTTTTGGTCAGTAGCTGAAAATGTAAGCAGTAGTTCAGTATTTCTAAAAGAAAATTTGGAGAATCCCATTCCTTCTATGCTATATAATAATAATTATATAGCATTCCAGGAGCAAATGCCAATAGATGATAGTTTAAAAATACAGGATAAAGGATTTTTGGAAGATAGCAGAGATGGCCAAATTTACAAAACTATAAAAATTGGGAAACAGATATGGATGGCAGAGAACCTTAATTTCGAAACAGAAGAAGGATCACAATGCTTTAAAGATAGCATTAAATGCAATAAATATGGCAGGTTTTACAATTGGGTAACAGCGAACAAAGTATGTCCAGCAGAATGGCATCTATCAAGTCAATATGAGTGGGAATTATTAAAAGAACATTTAGGAGTAGCAAAAAAAGATAAACTTTCTTTTGACATGTTGGTTGAAGGTGGGTCATCCGGTATTAATGCTCTTTTAGCTGGTGGTCACCATTGCTCTTATGGTCTTGCATGTATGGATGTTGGATTTGGATCTTCAGCTTACTTTTGGTGCAGTGGTACTTATAAGCTCGGAGGAGCTGGTTTCTATATTACTAAAGGAGGGATATTAGGTAAAATGACTGGCAATGAGCAATATTATAAGACAAGTAAACTTTCAGTCCGTTGTGTTAAAGATGGTTTGCCGGAAGATTTTTAAGATATAAAAATTGTTTAATTAGAAAAGAATAAAGCACATACCACCAACAGCCAACATAAACATTGTGGCCTGAAAAATCTAAAGAATTTTTAATTTTGTTAAGCATAGGTCTTAAGTATTAATAAGTTATTATTTGGAATTATTAATTTACTAATTACCTGAGACCTGTGCTTTTACATATATACTATAGCACATAGGCTAGGTTTGTGGCACGGGAGACAAGAACGTCATTTCAATCCTCATAATCTTTCAGGAGGATAGGTTAAAAAGTAAAAACCTGTATTCGCATTGCGCATAGATTTCTTCTTAAATCGCGAATAGTCAATTATATATGCATACACCAGATGACTTGAATTCATAGAATTCATTAATAGGCCATTGATTTCGGAGGCGAGGATCCAATTGGTGAAGGGACCTTCTCATAGAGAAAGGTAATTTGTTTGAGATAACCAAGACAGGAGAGATTTATTAAATTCTG
Source organism: uncultured Bacteroidales bacterium (assembly GCA_964456285.1). Classification (GTDB taxonomy): domain Bacteria; phylum Bacteroidota; class Bacteroidia; order Bacteroidales; family UBA10428; genus UBA10428. The sequence goes on along the minus strand of CAYWBC010000083.1, from coordinate 15,393 downwards.
AATACCAATGAGCAGTTCATTATAGTCGCTTTTGAATATATAGCTGGAGACCTTATTTATCTTTACTTAAAATCTTTACAAAAATTACCTTTGTTAAAACTCAGTTTCAGGGTACAGGCTTATTCAAACGTAATAAGTAAATGCAGTTTAAAAGTTTTGAGAAACAAGTTCTTATCGATATAATTGTATTAAAATAAACTTTATATTAAATAATTTTATTTGATCCTTTTATTCTAACCGATCATGTCACCAACCAAATATATCTTGATTTTTGCCATACAATTCCTTTTTAATTCGGTATTTGCTAAATCCATTCCTGACACTTTAATTATTCGTGAGCATTTAAAAAAGGCAGATAGTTTATGCTCAATTCACCCTGACAGCGCTTTTATTTATAGTCAGAAAGCCATTGATGCCATTCCCTTTATTGATGATCAGTATTTTGTGAGTCAGATCTATAAAAAACATGCAAAGGTTTTTTACTTTAATTCTTTTTACGATTCATCGGCCTATTATTTAAAAGAAGCTATGAAATATGTTCCTGCAGATGAAGAAAAATTTCGGGCACGATTATATCAAAATTATTCTGCCATATTGATGATGCAAAATAAGTTCGATTCATCATTATATTATAATAAAATGTCTTTCGATATTAATAAGGAACATAATGTTAAATCTGGATTAATAAACAATTATGCAAGTTTCGGATCTCTTTTCAGACGTTTGGGAGCATATGAAATATCTATGAGTTACATATATAAAGGATTACCCATAGCTGAAGAATTAAGGGATACTGCATCAATAATTAAGTTTTTACAAACCATTGCAATGATCTATGGAGAAATGAATAATCATGAGTTGTCAAACAAATATGGCAAACAAGCATTGGACCTCGCATTGGCAACAAATAATTATAAGCGGGCAAGTGAATTAGCAAATTCAGTGGCTGAAGCTTATATGGGTTTAAAACAATACGACGAATCCTTAAAATATTATTGGATATCATATAATTATGCCCGTAAAGTAAATTTTCATGCAATGGAAGCTGTTAGTCTGCTAAATGTAGCAGATTATTATGATTTCAAAGATCAGCCAGATAGCGCTATCTTTTATCTGACAAAAGTGTATGATATTACTAAGCAGTTTAACTATTTAAATATAAATACGGCCGCTGATATTCTTTATGGCGGAATTTGTATAAAAACCAAACAATATGATAAAGCTTCAAAATATCTTTTAAATGCTATTGAAGGCAAATATAAAGGAGAGAGTATATTAATTAATTCAGCATACCTTCAGTTAAGTGAACTTTATGAAGTAACGGGTGATTACGCAAAAGCACATGAATATTATAAAATTTATTCTCAGCGTAAGGATTCAACAATGAATAAGCAAAAAACAGAAGAAATAGCTAATTTAAGGATGCAATTTGAATTGAATAAACAACAAGAGGAAATGGAGGCTGAGACCAGAGAAAAGGAAGCAATATTTCAGGCCGAAAAAGACCGGTATAAATTAATCAGGAATATTACTATAGCCGGATTCTTTGCTATTTTGATCATAGCTGCACTTGTTATTATATCTTACAGATCTATGCAGAGACAAAAACTGGTCAACCTGAAAAATGAAATTAACAGTTATCGGCAACGTTTGATGTCGCAACAAATCAATCCACATTTCATTTTTAACACTCTAAATTCCATACAGTATTTCATTTATAATAATAAGAAAGAAGAATCAATGGATTTTGTTTCACAATTTGCTCAATTGATGCGGCTCAATCTATACAACTCACAGAACGATATTATTGCATTACAGGATGAGATTGAAGCACTCAAACTTTATCTTGAGCTGGAACGGATCCGGCTGGATAATAAGTTCGACTATACAATAGACATTGATCCTACTATTGATATTAAAACACAATTAGTTCCTTCTTTTTTAATACAGCCAATTGTCGAAAATTCCATAAAACATGGTATATTAAAAAGCCAGCATAAAGGAAATATCCAGACCAGGATTATTCGGGACAATGGTAGTATCATTTATAGCGTTATTGATAATGGTATTGGATTTGAGAAATCAAAAGCCAATCAAAAAGATACAAAACATACCTCCTATGGACTGGAATTAACAAAAAAACGCATTTCATTGATAGGAATATTGAATAGTAAGCAAACAGGTTTTACATTTGAAGATATAAAAGAGAAAAACGGAGAATGTATAGGTTCTAAAGTAGAACTGGTCATTCCTTCTCTGCTTCAATTGATTTAGTATATATATGCAAAAGATAAAATCCATAATAGTAGAAAACGACCCTAAATCATTGTCGTTATTGCATTCACTTATTTTGGATTATTGCCCTGAAATAGAAGTGGTTTCAACAGCTTCAACCATTCAGGATGCTACTAAACAAATAATTCTTCAACACCCTGATCTGATTTTTTTAGATATCGAACTCGATGATGGTATTGGTTTTGATGTGTTGCATCAAATACCTGATCAAAAATTCAAAACCATTGTAATTTCCGGATATGGTCAGTATGCATTCGACGCATTTAAATTTGACATAGCACATTATCTTCCCAAGCCTGTTTGTCTTAGAGATTTGCGTGTTGCTCTTGAAAGAGTTATGTCGCATAAGGATATCACTGAACATCAGAAAGAAAAGATCGAAACGATAGGACAAAACACTTATTCACAAAAGAAAATCCAGGTTTCTACTGATGTAGGAATAAAATTGATCAATGTAAATGAAATAGAATTCCTTGAAGCAGATGGCTGCTATACCCTTTTTCACTTCAGCGATAAAAACTCTTTAATTTCTTCAAAGCACCTCAAAAACTTTGAATGCGTTTTATCCGGTAACAATTTTTACCGTATAGGCCGGTCACACATCATAAATCTTGATTGTATTAAAGTTTATAATAAACATAGTGGCGGAAAAATTACGATGAGAAGCGGAAGTACTATTATAATTCCACGCCGGAACAAAGATGAATTTTTAAAATACCTGACCACCTACCTTGAGAACCTTAAATAATCCCCTGAGGCACTTCCCATTTTAACCATTCGTTTGTAAAATACTACCATTCGTTAATTCATTTCTATCCATTCGTATATTGCACTTTATTGATAGTCAATTTATTGTCATTTTTGTGACAGCGTGTGTATTATAGGAATCCAATGAAAGGACATTTTACAACACTGAATTACAGAATAAGCAAAGAAAATCAGCGAGCCAACCGGAACAGGTCAGACATTATCGCAAAAGTTCAAGGTAATTTGTATTCATTTCTAATTTCCAATAAAAATGCAAAAAATCACAATTTCATTTACATTATTCCTTTTTAATGCAGGAATAAAATTGCAGACACAGACTGAACAATATGCGCTCGAATTTAACAGTATTTATGATTACATGGAATTCAATAAGAATCTTGTTCTTCCGAATACCCTGACCTTAGAAATGTGGTTGGATCCGTATGCTACCTATATTCTTGATCCTGATAACGGTTTTGGGCAATACTTCAAGGAAAAAATGATACCAATGGATCTAAATATAGATTTAATAGGCTATCATACCCTGTATCATAATGGTATTAGTTATGGAGATCGCGATGGCGTTATTGCAAATGTAAATAATTGTGTTGCAGCAGTGGGAAATAGAATTGCAGGCTGGCATCATCTGGCGGTGATTATTCAGAAAATTGATACGGACATCTCGGATGTAATGGTTTATCGTAATGGTGATTTCCTGTTTACTAAAGGAGTATCTTCTGTACTAAATGATAGTACAATGTGGAAATTTTCAGCCCCTGAAATTTTTTTAGGGAATGTTTGTTAAAATTTTAAAAATCCAAATAATTATGAAAAAAATGAAACAGTTATTGATAAGTATATTAATTACATTTTCGATGTGCAGTTATATTTTAGCTCAAGGAGGCACTTCGTTTGAAACAGCAGTTCAGGCAACCTTTGATACAAATAATATTGCAGATGCCAGTGTAACTGATCAGTATTATCATTTTACACCTGATTTTAATGGTTATGTAGCTATTGGTAATTGTGGTCTTACAGACCTTTTTACTGAAGTTTGGGTTTACGATAGTCTTAATGTTCCGATTGGCACAAATTGCTATTATTGTGATGGGCAGTCACATTTGGTTATACCTGTAGATTCTTTAATGCGATACTATGTACACTGGACTCTTACAATGGGTACAACACAAGAAACTTACAACTGGTATTTAACTGAAGTTCAACCAGAACTTGGTGAAGCATGTGCTTATCCCATTTCTGCCATCGAAGGAACTAATCACGTGAATTTACCTGAAGTAGGTACTCAATGGTTTGAATATAGTGTTGCAACAGAAGCTAAAGTTATAATTTCAGTTAATCCTGAAGTAGCAGAAAAAATGGAAAATTGGGAGATTAACTTTTCTAATGATTGTATTTTAGGAGGAGCTGGATATATTCATATGCGTGATACCTTTATTGTATTTTTTGCAGATTCCGCTGGAGATTATAAAATTTCATTTAACTATTATGAACAAGGTGATATAACAGAATTTGACTGGACATTATTGGAAGAAGAAATTTTACCTGGTGAAAGTTGTAGCAAAGCCATACCTGCAGTTATTGGCATGAATACTTTTTATTCAGGCAGATTGCTTGATTTATATTATTCTTTTGAAGCTCCTGATGATAGTAATATCAACATAGATTTTTGTAATATTCCTGAAGGAATTGATGCATATTGTGAGGTTTACGAGGGAGGTTGTGATGATTTATATAGGACGTCTGATGTGAACCGCTTCTATTGTGGTGCAGGGTACAATTCTAACATTACATTTTATGCTGATTCGGGGAATAAGTATATTTTCAAAGTAGATAGTGAAAATGAAACTGATTTTAATTGGGAAATAGAACTTACAGATACTTATCCGGGTGAGTATTATCATAAAGCTATACCCGTTCAAGTTGGAGATACAATAGAATTATCATCAATTAATAATTCAATGGATACCTGGTATGAATTGGAGGCTAATAAGAATAAAATGATTACAATCTCTACTTGTGGATTTGGAAATGGAGAATGGGATATTCACTCGATATTAGTTTATAAAGACACTGTGAATGAGTATTCAGACTGGATGACTTGGGGTGAAAATTGTTCTGACGGTGTTTTTTTGGAATTCCCCTCTGACTCGGGAAGTCTCTATTATATAAATCTTAAGCATTCGAGTGACGTAACATCTGCAAAATGGGCAATTAATGAAAGAGATTTCGAGGCTGGTGAAATATGTGATTCAAGTATACAGGTAGATAAAGGAGTAACATATGTTGTTCCATCAGACAAAAACAGCTACTGGTACAAGTACACACCTGCTGAGAATGAATACAAAGTTATAGGAGATATTAACGGTAAGGGAAACTATGCCGGTTTATCTATTAAAGAAGATTGCAACTGTGAATCCGGTGATGATGTATCATCAGGTTGTATTGACGCTTATGGTGGTATTGCGCTTTTATTGGAAGCAGGTAAAACATATTATATTGGATGGAATAATTGGGAATATTCTGATATTACCTGGAGTATTTATGATCCTACTGATATAGTATACTTTACTGTTGAAAATCAATTTGGAGCCACAGAAATTGATCATAACAATCATACCATAAAAATTACAGTTGCTGCAAATACTTCGGTAACAAACTTAACTACAAATTTTATTAAAGCGAGTAATGTCGATTACATCGTCAATGGTGAATTTCAGTACTCTGGAAGCGAACAAGATTTCACCAATCCGCTAACCTATACAGTCCGATATATCAATCATGAAAATGAGTATACAATAACGCAAAATTGGATTGTAACCGTAACTAAAAAAGAGACTCCTACCGGGCCATATACTGTAAAAAGCAATTACTTGAAAAATCCCGATTTAGCTAAATCATTGGTAAGCAACTTTGCCGATTTCTGGAAATCGGCCTATGATACTGAGCATGGAGGGTTTTATTCTTATATTGATCGGCAAGGAAACCCAACAGGTGATATCAAAACAATAATCGGCCAAACACAAGATGCATATGCCTTTGCCCGTGCCTTTATGGTAACCGGCGATACATCTTATTTAAGTTATGCTAACAAAGCATTGCAATTTATGTACAATTATTATTGGGATGAAACTAATGGTGGATGGTTTGTAATTGTCGATGCCGATGGAGACGTAACAGACGGTTATGATAATTCATACAAAGAAACATATTTTCAGCACTATGTCAATTTAGGTATAGTCGCCATGGCTGATGCAACTGCAGGAGCACGTTTTAGTAACCAGGAATTATCCGGGACTGCTTTCAATGAGCATTTACATTGGGAAAAGCTTATTAATTCATTAGATGTTATCAACGAAAACATGTGGGATGACAGAAAGGATTATTATGGTTATTACTTCGAGGCAAATCTTGATTGGAGCGATCCCCACGGAAAAGGTTTTTCACCAACAGTAGACGGGATTACAACTCACGGATTATACATGTACCTGTTAACAAAAGATCCTTTCTTTTATACCAGGCTGGAACAACTGACCAATAATATTGAAGAGCATATGATACCTAAAATGGAATTGTCAGAATTTGGCTTTCCTGAAGATTATAACAGTGACTGGGAGCAAACATCTGGCCTTCATTTTATTGGCCATATGTATAAAGCGGCATGGTGCCTGGCAAGGGCATACCTGGTAAATCCACAGGAACGATATCGTGAAGCCGCAAAAATATTAATGTACGATATGTTGGATAATGGAACTTATGATTATTATTATGGAGCGCCTTATTCAGGCAGTTCTACTGATAAATTATTCTGGGAAGTTGAGCAGGCATACACAAGCGGTATCATGAATTATTACATTAGTAATAATGAAGATGATAAAAACAAGTTTATTGAAGTTGCCGATGGAACTATCGATTTCTTTATGAATAATTTTGTAGATACTGAATATGGCGAAGTATATGAAATGACTGATAGAGAAGGCAATGTAACGTCTGACCTAAAAGGACATTACGATAAAGCAGGATATCATTCAACTGAATTGGCATACTACACCTATTTGTATGGAAACCTATTTTATAAACAAGAACCTGTTGAATTATATTACTTCATAAATGCAAACGATAAAGCTCAAACGGTAAGTTTATATCCACTGGCAATTGAAGATAATTATTTGAAAATTGATGAAGTAGAACTGGATGGTATTCCTTTTGGTAATTTTAACAGAGATACCAGAACGTTAAATATTGCTGCCAATGAAGGTGGTATATTTAAAGTTACTTTTAGTAATTCGAAATCTGTTAGTGGAATTGAAGAACCTATTATCGATAACAGTCTGGATGTGAAAGTTTATCCGAATCCTATCAATTCTTCAAGTATCATCGAATATACAATTGACAGCAATACTGATGTTTCAATAAATATTTTTGATATTACTGGTAAAATAATATATTCTATCGAAAATAAAAATATTTCACCCGGAACATATCATGAGACCATACATCGTGAAGATCTTAATGGGAATAATATCTGCCTCTTACAGGTTAAAACAAATACTCAAAGTAATATTATAAAACTAGTAATCATGGATTAATTGATTAATAGCATACAAAAGAAATAGCTGCGATTTAAACAAACATTAAGTGATTAAATCGTAGCTATTTTATGGTAAAGTTATTGAAGGAATTGAATTGGTAGCAGTTGAAGGAGGAGATTTTGTTGTTAGTTGTTAATACAATAACCCTGTTCAATGTTCAAAACAGTTTTTCCAAAAACCAAAAAGGGAAACTTTTAAAGGATTTTATATATCAAAATATGAGATAACCGTGAAGGATATTAAAGTTTTTGTAAATGAAACAGGATATGTAACTGAAATAGCCCCTTAAGACTTCGGACATAATTATAGTTATAATTTTGTAGATAAAGGGTACAATATAAAGCGTTCTGAGAAAACTGAAAAATCAAGCTGGAGAGATTATGATAAAGAGTCAGATTCAGCAAAACCTGCTGGTATAAAGGATTTGCGTATTGCTATTGATGGAATTTTACCTCATGATAATGGAGTTAGAAATCAAAAAGAAACAAGAGAATATAGTACTTTTTCGCAAAAGAAAATCCAGGTTTCTACCAATGTAGGAATAAAATTGATCGATGTAAGTGAAATAGAATTCCTTAAAGCAGATGGCTGCTATACCCTTTTACGCTTCACCGATAAAAGCACTATAATTTCATCAAAGCACCTCAAAAACTATGAATGCGTTTTATCTGATAACAATTTTTACCGTATAGGCCGGTCATATATCATAAATCTTGATTGTATTACAATTTATAATAATCATAGTGGTGGAAATATTACTATGAGAAGCGGATGCGCTATTTTAGTCCCACGCCGGAACAAAGTTGAATTTTTAAAATACCTGACCACCTACCTTGAGAACCTTAAATAATCCCCTGAGGCACTTCCCATTTTAACCATTCGTTTGTAAAATACTACCATTCGTTAATTCATTTCTATCCATTCGTATATTGCACTTTATTGATAGTCAATTTATTGTCATTTTTGTGACAGCGTGTGTATTATAGGAATCCAATGAAAGGACATTTTACAACACTGAATTACAGAATAAGCAAAGAAAATCAGCGAGCCAACCAGAACAGGTCAGACATCATCGCATTAGTTCATTGTAATTATTATTTATTACAAAATGACAACTACCTACTAAAAAATACCAAACATTTCTTATACCATGAATCCAATTCTACGGATAGTATGCCTGATGCTCCTGATCAATACAAACCTTCTTCATGCACAGATAAGATTAGGACAAAATGCAATACTTACTATTTCAGATGACACACAATTTAGTTGTGCGGCTGACATTATTAATTATGGCAGCATTTTCAATTCCGGGACAATAAATTTATGCAATAACTGGACCAATAATGGTGAGTTTGTTTCTTTTGCAGGAACTATAAATTTTATTGGTAATCAACTCCAACATGTAAATCATAACGGGTATAGTTTTTATAATCTTTGCGTTGATGGAGCCGGAATAATTATCGAATCAGACTTATCGGTAAGCAATATACTGAATCTAAGTCGGGGCCATGTGCGTCCATTGGATGATATTCAATTCAGATTAGCAGAAAATGCACAAGTTGAAAATGCTTCAGAAGTATCACATGTTAAAGGCAGATTGATCCGTGAAGGCACGGGAGATATGTTTTATCCCATTGGAAGCCCACAGCTATATAGGCCAGCATGGTTGCATATTACTGATGCAGAGAACCAGATTGCAGGTTTGGAAGTTTTAGAGCCCAATTTAATTTCTGCTGCACAAAATGGCATAACAAGGGTTGCACAAGAAGCCTACTGGCGTTTATCAGCTCATGAAGGAAATATACGGAACACAAGGATTTCTCTTTCTTACAGTAATATCACTACCAGAAATCTCAATCTTTTAGTGGTTGTGGAATTATCAGATGCAGGAAACTCATATTTTAATCTTGGTCATGGGAGTCTTGATGAAATAAATGAGGTAATAACCAGCCGTGATGCAATTTCCAGTAATACATTTGCCCTTGCTGAAATCGATGGTCTGATTACTATTTGCAATGTTATTTCGCCTAATGGAGATGCTATAAACGATTACCTGTATATAACTAACATTGAAGAATTTCCTGATAACGAGGTAATGATCTTCAATCGGGCAGGTCAGCAGATTTACCACGAACAGAATTATCATAATACCTGGGATGGCTCTATAAATAATGAACCATTACCGGTTGGCAACTATTTCTGTGTTGTAAAATTAAGAAATAGTGCACAAGTATATTCTCAAGCCATAACAATAGTAAGGTAGTCATGAAAACTATTTACCATTTGGTATCCTCTTTTTGTCTTTTCTTTTTTGCGATCCAGGCATCTTGCCAGGATTATCCTATACTGGGACATACCCATATAAACTCATTCATTTATAATCCTTCCCTAGCGGGGGCCGATATGGATCTTAAAGGCTCTATAATGCTTATCAGGCAGGGAAGTATGAACAAGATTAAGGGACACCCAAACCTCACATTACTAAGCGGACATCACCCTTTCAGGAATTATAAATTTGGCATTGGTGGCAACCTGATGTTGGAACAAGTCAATTTCATGCAACAAATCAGGGGAAATGTCGCTTTCTCATACCACCTCTTATTTGATCATGTAAAAAGACTTTCATTCGGAATATCGACAGATATCTCTTATATAACAATTGACGAAAATGAAGTGATATCGATAGATCCTTCTTTGGTCGATCCAGTTTTACTGGAGTATGATAGCAAAGCCTATCTCGATTTTTCGTATGGGATGAACTATCATGCACAAGTAATGGCTTGCGGGGCAACCATTAACAATATACGTGGCATGGTATCAAAAACAGATATTAATCCAGGTTCGTCAGGTTATTATTCCGGGTATTTACAATTTTTTATTCCTGCGAATTTTCAGCGCGATATGATTGAACCCGTAATTAGCATCAGGAAACTGCCAATGAGTAAATCCTTAGCCACAATTGGAATCTACTATGCATACCGGAAAGTAAATTCATTGGGTACTATTAAAGATGGTTTCATATCGGGAGGTTTATCATTTGATACTAATTTGAGTTTAGGAGCATCAATGAATATTCAATTGTTGAAGCGTCTTCGTTTAGGGTACAATTACCAAACATCAGGAAAATACTACAATCTGCTAGGTTGTTCACATGAGATAGTGTTACGTTTCGATTATTTGAATTTAACATATGACGAGAAAATAAATGAATACTACAAGTGGAATAATCGTAAATATTTGTGGCATAGAAAACCTAAAAGATAAATTAAAATAGAACCTTATCACATGAAAAGTCTTGCTTCAACTGTATTATTTATACTATTTGTTCTACCAGGAGATATTTATGCCCAGAATTCTGTAAGTATTGGCACTGAAGAGATTAATGATAATGCTGTATTGCAGCTAGTTTCACAGAACAATAACCAGGGATTCCTTGTGCCTCGGATAAATACCCTGCAACGGGAAGCAATGCAACTTAATTCAGATGATAACGGAATGCTGGTATTTGACATAGAATTGAGTAACTTTTTTTATTGGCATTCTGGTGTATGGTTTCCCTTAATAAGCAATGAGATTCAGAATCTAAGTGATGTCTTATCACAAGGAAACGATGCCGGGAATACAGGAATTACCGGATTAGCCGAACCAAAAAATAATACCGATGCTTCTACTAAATTATATGTTGATAATGCCATGAATAATACATGGAGAACAACAGGTAATAGTGGTACAACAGCTGGTACAAATTACATCGGGACTTCAGATAATGAAATTTAATTTACTTGATAAAATGAAAAATGTATTATTAATAATGTTATTGGCAGTTTTTAGCTGTCAATTATATGCTCAAAATTCAGTTAGCATTGGAACCGATCAAATCAATGAAAATGCAGTATTACAGTTGGTATCACAAAACAATAGCCAGGGATTTCTTGTACCTCGTTTAAGTACAGCACAGCGTAATGCTATGCAACTTAGCACTGATGATAATGGGATGTTGATTTACGATACAGATGAAGTTTCCTTTTTCTATTGGCAACAAGGTACATGGTTCAAACTACTTCAAGGACCGGAATATGTTGCTGGTGAAGGAATACAAATAGATGAAAGTCATGTTGTTACTAATACTTATGAAGCAGATCCGATTATATTAAATGGCTCGGGTGCAGCTATTGTTACACAACAAGGAAATAATCAATACAATATTTATGTAAGTGATGCAGACACATTAGTTGATAATGAAATTCAGAATCTGAACGAAGTATTATCACAAGGAAACGATGCAGGAAACGCAACAATTACTGGTCTGGCAAATCCGGCAAATAATAGCGATGCAGCTACCATGGAATATGTTGATAATCAAATTTCAGGTACCTGGAGTATTTCAGGTAATAATAATATTGCAGCGGGTAATTATATAGGAACTACTAATAATCAGGATTTGAGGTTGAGAACAAATGCTCAAAACAGAATGATTATTGATGGTACTAACGGTTATGTATCTATTGGCAATAATATTCCCACAACTAATCTAGGAATTGAAAGAAATTCGGGAACAGCAACACCGATGTTAAGGTTAGATCAACTTAATACTGGTGGAGATGCAGCGATGATATTTAATACAAATGGAGGAAATGCATTCACAATTGGTATTGATGCAAGTGAACAAGATAGATTTAAGATAACCGATAATACAAGTTTAGGCGGTGCTAACGATAGATTTATTATGCAGTCAAATGGAAATATTGGTATTAATACTAATCCTGATAATCATTATAAGTTTTATGTTGATTATACCACAACTACTAATAATGATGCAGCGATTTGTGCTTATGTGAGAGGTTCGGGAGATATTTATGGACTTCGTGGCGGGACCTTTTCGAACGATGATGACGCTGCCGGGGTACATGGTTTTGCCGGTGGTGCCCATGGAGAAACATACGGAGTATCAGGAGTAACCTACTCGGTTGATGATAATGCTGCCGGAGTTTATGGTTATGCCAATAATATTGCAGGTGGCCGCACTTATGGAGTATACGGTGTAAGTGCCAGTCCAAATGGAATTGGTATTTATGGAAGAGGATCCTATTACGCTGGTTATTTTACAGGAAGAGTATATGCCACAGGTACCATAACACAAAACTCAGATAAAAGATTGAAAAAAGATATTGTAGATATGAATGATGCCTATACCAAATTAAATAGTCTTCGGGGAGTATATTTTTATTGGAATACGGAAAAGTATCCTGATAGAGAGTATTCTGATCACAGACAAATTGGTGTAATAGCTCAGGAGGTTGAAAACGTATTCCCGGAACTTGTAGAAGAAGTAGATGGGTATAAAAGTGTAAATTATATTGGTTTAATACCGGTTCTTATTGAAGCTACTAAAGAACAACAAAAAATTATTATCTCTCAAAAAAATGAGATTGATGAACTTAGATCAAGGATAGAAAGTATTGAAACATTACTGCATGAATTAAACGGAGATAAATAATTTATATGTACAATAAATCTATAAAAAGATATTATATGACAGAAATAGTAAAAAGCAGAAAGAGGAAAATAAAGAATCCAGGCATTTTGTTTTTTTCAACTTGTATCTTTTCTCTTTCACAAGTATCAGCACAAGAAGCCATACCGGCTTCAGGTGGGGAAGCTTCAGGCAGTGGAGGCTCTGCAAGTTATTCTGTAGGCCAGGTGGTTTATGCCACCAATACAGGAACAAATGGCTCTGTTGCACAAGGTGTGCAACAATCCTTTGAGATTTCGACTGAAACGGGGATGGAAGAAGCTAAAGGAATAAACCTTATTGTTTCGGCTTACCCTAACCCTGCAACTGATTTTCTTACATTGAGTGTAGATAATTTTGAAGTATCAAATTTATTATATCAATTGTACGACATAAACGGAAAACTCTTAGAAAACAAAAAACTTGAAAGCAACCAAACAAGCATTGTTATGGGCGAGCTTGTGCCTGCAACTTATTTTCTAAAAGTAATAGAAGGTAACAAAGAAGTAAAAACATTTAAAATAATTAAAAATTAATGAGACAGTTTTTTTGTAAAAAACACGTAGTCGAATTAATCCCGATTGGAGCGATAGCGGAATATAGGGATCTTCTAATCATTTAAAATAAAATACAATGAAAAAAATAATTATCATATTATCACATTTACTAATTATCACATTCGTTTTTTCGCAAGCACCTGAAAAAATGAGCTATCAGGCCGTAGTACGAGATGCAAGTAACGCATTAGTAACTACTCAAGCCGTAGGAATGCAAATAAGCATTTTGCAAGGCTCTAATACAGGTACACCTGTTTATGTAGAAACCCAAACGCCAACTACCAATGCCAATGGACTGGTAACTTTTGAAATTGGAACAGGAACAACCAGCGATGACTTTTCTGCCATTGACTGGGCAAGCGGACCCTATTTTATTAAAACAGAAACCGATCCTTCCGAAGGTACAAGTTATACCATATCTGGCACAAGCCAATTGCTGAGCGTGCCTTACGCATTGCATGCAAAAACAGTTGAAAGTGTAACTGAAACCGATCCTGTTTATACAGGCAGCCAGGCAGCCAACATCACAGCCACTGACATTACCAATTTGAGTAATCTATCGGGGATAAACACAGGCGATCAGGATTTAAGTGGTTTTGCAACCACCATTTCCGTAAACACCAGTTTGGCATTAAAAGTTGACAAAGAAACAGGCAAAGGCCTATCGACAGAAAATTACACCACTGCTGAAAAAACAAAATTAAGTAATTTGCAAAATGCTGACGGTTCTGAAACCAAAGTGATTGCTGGAACAAATATAACCATTACCGGAAGTGGAACTATTGCAAGCCCGTATGTAATAAATGTAACAGATCCCGTAACCATACATACAATTGGTGAAAGTTATGGCGGCGGCATAATATTTTATGTTACACCCGACGGACAACATGGTTTAATAGCCGAAACAAAAGACCAAAGTACAGGTAGCACGTGGTTTAATGCACAAAATGAAATTAGCAAAGAATGGCAACATAGCACAGCCGGTAAAAATTATACCGATTGGCGTTTACCGACTAAAGACGAACTTGATCTTTTATATGATCAAAGAACTATTGTTGGAGGTTTTGCTTATGATCACCACTATTGGTGTTCTACCGAGTACGGCACCGTCCATGCGTTTGGTCTGGACTTCAACGATGGTAGCGAGGTTCTGGCCGATAAGAACCCCCCAGGCCGTGTTCGTGCAATTCGGTCTTTTTAACAATTCAATAATGTCGCTTTTGACAGGCTAATATTTTTTAATTGCCACTGCAGTATGAACCATATACAGAAGCGGTTTATTTGAGGATTATACTCTTTATGGGTTTTTAAAAATAAAGTAAATGCAACAACCTGATTTGTTTTAAACAACGGAACAAAAAAATAATATTTAGAAGTGCCCTAAAATGAAAAAATTGACACTATTTGGAATAACTATCTGAATTATTAGCCATGAAAAGGAAAAATCAAAATTTCCGAAAAGAATTTTCCACATTACTTTTAGGTCTAATTATTTTAGTTTGTAATATTAAAATAGGCTATTCCCAGCAGGAGAATATCTATATCTCCCAAAATGCCATTGGAAATGATACAGGATCTGATGCTGCAAATGCGCATGCTGTTAATTGGTTTAATAATTCTGCTAATTGGACTACAGATATTAATAATACTGATGGTTTGATTGGACCCC
>CAYWBC010000082.1:0-17638 GCA_964456285.1 uncultured Bacteroidales bacterium | reverse complement strand
AGCCCTGGCGAGGCAGCGAAAACAGTTTGAGTTTGAGTAGAGAGTATTGAGACGTTCTTTGAAGGGCGTCTTTTTTTTGTAATAGCCAGGGTGAGAAGTTTATGCCGATGTATTTTTCGTAGTAATTCTGAGGGACGAAGAATTGCCCAGAAAAAACAATCGGTAAGCCCTGGCGAGGCAGCGAAAACAGTTTGAGTTTGAGTAGAGAGTATTGAGACGTTCTTTGAAGGGCGTCTTTTTTTTGTAATAGCCAGGGTGAGAAGTTTATGCCGATGTATTTTTCGTAGTAATTCTGAGGGACGAAGAATTGCCCAGAAAAAACAATCGGTAAGCCCTGGCGAGGCAGCTTAAAATCAGAGTGAGAGTGGGAGCGAGAGCGAGCACTTTCACTCTGATTTTCTCAAGTCTCACACCCACACTCACACTTACTTTTATAGTTTTTTAATAGTAATTCTGCCAAAGCGTGATGTCTGAGCTAATGATTCATTAATTCTGAGTGAGAGCGAGGAACGAGCTTGAGCTTCGCTCTGATTTCTCTAAACTCACTCTGACACTCACACTTTCACTCTGATTTTCTCAAGTCTCACACCCACACTCACACCCACTTTTCCACAATTAATAAAATAGATAATGGCTGGGCAAAAAGTTTATGTCAATAAATTGTTTGTAGTCAGTAATTCCAATTTATTAACCTGAAACCCACAACTACGTAATATTTGCTTCTTGCTTGTCATAATTATTTGTATGTTTAAAGCAAATTTGATTTTCTTTTTTTAATTCACACTTTTAAAACCCATGAAATCGCGCGTCTGGATTGCACTTTGTTTATTTTACTTATCTGTTCTAAATGCACAGGATACTGTTGTCAATTACAGTCATGAATCAGGGTTTTATACCAGTGGATTTGAATTGATACTCACTGCTTCAGAGGCATCTTTAGAAATAGTTTACACCCTTGATGGAAGCGATCCTAAAAATACTGATAAGGGTTTCATCGTTTCTTCTCCGGCTACCATTCAAATCGATCCTGATAACACTGCAGGAAGATCACTTACACCAGGAGTAGTAGTAAGGGCAATCTTAAAAAATGGGAGTCAATTTCTGGGCTATTCCAATTGCAAGTCTTATATTTTTCAAAACAAACTTATTACTCAAACAGACCCGGGAGGAGACTGGCCTGCTGAAAATTACCTTGGCATAAACAGCCATAACATAGATTATTCCATTGATACTGAAATTGTCAATAATCCGGTTTACACTGATTTAATTAATCCTGCACTGCTTTCTTTGCCTGCCATATCAGTAAATACAGATTTGAGTAATTTGTTTGATCCGGATACTGGCATTTATGTTAATTCAATGGAGAGAGGTGATCAGTGGGAAAGAGAATGTTCTATTGAAATTTTTAATGTAGATAATACCCAGGAATTCCAGACAAATGCAGGAATCAGATTGAAAGGAGGATGGAGTCGGCAGCAATTTAATCCTAAATATTCATTGCGCATTTTGTTCAAAGAAGAATACGGCCCTAAAAAATTGGAGTATTCATTTTTTGGGGCTGAAGGAGCAAGTAGCTTTAAACATATGGAATTAAGGACTGAGCAAAATTGTGGATATAACCTTGATGGAAACATCGCACATAGAAATACTTTTTTAAGGGATATTTTTGCCCGCGATACACAGAGGGATATGGATTGGCCATATATCAGAAGTGAATATTATCATCTCTATGTAAATGGCATGTACTGGGGAATTTATATGACGCATGAACGTGTGAATGAAGATTATGCAAAATCTTATTTTGGTGGTGATAAAGACAATTACGATGTTATTAAAGCTACAGAATTAGTTAATGGCAGCTTTGATTCATGGAATGAATTGTGGGCCCTATGTGACATGGGGTTTGAAAGCAATGAAAATTATTTCAAACTGATTGGGAAAGATGCTGATGGAAGACCAATACGAGGTTCTGAGATTTATTGCGATATTGATAATCTGATAGACTATATGGCATTGGTATTTTATACTGGAAATTTTGATGGTCCGGCTAGCAGATGGGGTAGTAACAACACAGCGGCAAATTTTATAGCCTTAACAGATCGAACAGATAGAAGTTTTGGATTTAAATTTTTTGCTATCGATTTTGAGTATTCTATGATGGTTGAACCAATCTATGTTGGTGCAGGTTTGTATGAAAACAGGGTTAACATTGGTTATCCGGGAGTTGATCCTCGGATGAATACAACAGCTTTCGGGCAGTTTAATCCTCAGTGGTTACATCATAAACTTTCCCAGAACAGTGAGTATCGAATGCGTTTTATTGATAGGGTCTACTATTTGTTTGAGGAAAATGGAGAACTAGCTTCTTCAAAATCAGCATCCCGTATGATTGAAAGAATTGAACAGATCGATACAGCTATCATTGCTGAAACAGCTCGATGGGGAGATGCACAAATGGGTGACGATCCTGCTATGACAAAGGAAGTATGGGAAGATGAAGTTTCTTTACTGATGGATGATTTTTTTCCATTAAGAACAGATATTGTTATTCAGCAATTGAAGGATGTTGATCTGTATTCTGATCTGTTTCCTCCGGAAATAAACGTTTCTGGAGTTATGCCTTCAGATGAGTTTCATTATCTTGCCGGCGAAGAAGAAATATCCATCATTAATCCAAATGCTGCCGGAACCTTGTATTATACAACCAATGGAAAAGACCCCAGGATCATTAATGGAGAAATTGCTGACTATGCTATTGAAGCTACAGGTTCTTCAGAAACTTTTATGAATGAAAATTCCATGATTATTATGGCCAGGGTTAAGCAAGCAGATGAGTGGAGTGCCATCAGGGTGAAAAAATTACTGGCCCCTGTATCATCTGAAGATTATACAAACTTAAAAGTTACGGAGCTAAATTATCATCCTTTAGACCGAGTATATGCTGATGTTACAATTCCTGGCTCAGATTATGAGTTTATTGAATTTAAGAATACCGGAACGCATGCCTTGAACATTTCAGGAATACGTCTTGATTCTGCAGTTAACTATACTGTTCCGGCTTATACAATTCTCTCACCTCAGGAATATTATGTTATTGCTGATAAGCCTAAATATTTGTATGATCGATATGGAATGATTGCAAGTGGAAACTTTAATGGTAATTTCTCAAATTCTGGGGAATTTGTATTACTTGAAGATTCTTTACAGAACGAAATATTATCCTTTACATATTCCGATACAGATCCGTGGCCCGAATTGGCTGATGGGAACGGATATACCCTGACTTCTGTTGAAATTAATCCGACAGGTGATCCGGATTTTCCTCAATATTGGACCAGTTCGCCAGGGATTCATGGTAATCCTTTCTCTGATACAACAAGCCTTATAATTTTAGGAATACCTGAAGAGATAGCTGGAAATTTTGAAATTTTTCCTAATCCAACAAGTGATCGCTTGAATGTGATGGTTGAAACGGATTTTACTTCTCTGTCATCAGTAAGTATTTATAGTATTATGGGAGGTTTGGTATATCAGAAGCAATTTACCGGGGAAATAAGTATCAATCTAAATGCATTGAACATTCAGCCGGGTATTTATCTTGTGGCAGTTAAAACTGGAAATACTATAAAGCTTGAAAAAGTAATTTATCAAAACGACTAGGGCAATAGAATTACTAATTTTTTATGTCTTCTTACTTTTATTCTTCTGATCTATTCTGTCTGCAAAAATTTCATTTGATCCTGCGCCACAGCTTATTATGGTTTTCATCCCATTTTGAGTACTGGTTGTTGTGTGGAACACTTTTTCTTTTTTCACATGATAAATATTTCCGGATGTTGGATTAGGACCGGTGGGCACAAAAATAGTGTAATAACTGTTCTGCTTATCAGTAACAAATCCTGTCATGAGAGTTCCTGAATTAAAAATATCCACAAGTACAACTTCAGAAAAAAATGACTGGTTCTTTCCAAAAAATTGACGAACAGTTTCTCTTGCTACACTATATCCCGGAATTTTCATCAGGTATCTTTTTTCAAGTGCATACTTGAAGAACTGACCTATTCGACTGCGTACCAATAAACCGGCAAGGAAGAATAAAAAAATAATGGAAACTGCAATTAGCACTGTTACTAATACTCTTTGAATGTCAGTATCTAATTTGAACCATCTGGTAATTGGTTCAAGGTTTCTGTAAATTAGTTTAAAAAGCCATTGAAAGATAATGATGATTAATGCGATAGGTAATATTGCAGCAACTCCCCCAAGTATGGTAGTTTGTATAAATTTTCTGAGTTTTGAAATGAATCCGTTTTTCATGGCGTTTTGTTTAAATTAATGAAGTCTTTGATGATCCTGATTTTGAGTAGTACAATTTACTCATTTCATCCTGTTCGACAATTTCATTCCTGAATACTAAGTAGTTTTCTCTATTTTTAAAGAAAAATTGAATACCTGTTAAACTGATCGAAATGAAAGCTTTTCAAAGATATTACAGATTGATTATTCTCAATCTGATTTTGACTTTTACTTTCAGGCTTATTGAAGTTATTTCTATATTCATTCATCATAATTTAAGCAGGCTGGATATTCTTAACGAACTGTTGGGATGGCTGGTAGATATAGTTTTGACAAACATATTTTTATTACCGGCATTTGGAGTTTACTATATTTTTTGGCAGAGAAACAAAGTAAGGGCAGATATTTTCTTTTTGATAATATTCATATTCTTGGGATCACTTCATCTGATAATCCTGAAGTATTTCGTTTATCAGTTGGTTCCTTTGGATATTTTTATTTTTCAATATTCCTTAGATGAAGTATTATTTACTGTAGAAACTTCCGGAACCAGCTATGCTTTGTTAATTGCAGGTATAATATTGTTAATAGGTGGTATTTTAGGTGTATATAGGTGGCTATCGAAAAAGCAATTTTCTCTTGATAACATAAAAAGATTTTACATTGTTTATGCACTCTTGCTGTTTGCATCTGCAATCATCTTTTCTTTTGGTCTGCTTTCATTGAATGGGTATTCAAAAAATAAACCCATTTACTTTTATTATCGTTCAGTAAAATATCTGTTAAACTCGGTTGGAAATAATAGCTACTACGATTCAAAAGATTCTGAAACCTATTATTCTTTATTTGATATTGAAGATCCTGTGGATCCTGCTTATCCTTTGTTGCATGAGGTTAGTGCTATCGATTCTTTGGGCAGGTTTTTCCGGGTGGAAAATGCAACTCCCCCCAACATTGTTATAATAATTGTTGAAGGATTGAATGATGATTTCATCCACCCCTATAAAGGAATTGAACTGATGCCTTTTTTGGCTGATTTAAGGGCCAAAAGTCTATACTGGGATAATTGCCTTGCTCTGGGTGAAAGATCTTTTGCAGTTGTCCCCTCTATACTAGGAGGTCTACCTCATGGAATAAAAGGATTTACCTTATTAAATCAACTGCCGTATCATCTTTCTTTAGTATCCGTTCTTAAATCTGCAAATTATTACACTTCTTTTTTCTATGGTCAGGGTGCATGGTTTCATAAGAAAGACAGGTTTTTTAAATACAATAACATGGATCTGATCTTCGATAAAGATCTTTTCTCTGATGAATATGATAAGATAGTTGTTGGGAAGGAACACTTTTTCTGGGGATATAATGATAAAGACTTATTTCAACAGTCACTAAAAGTCATTGACACATTGCCTTCAAAATCAAGACTCGACATATATTTTACAGGAAGTACTCACTCTCCATTTGCTATATCGGATAATGATTATTACAGTCAGGTAATGAATAATAATATGGAGAAAATTAACGATAAGGATACTAGAAAATTTTTCTCGCATTATCAAAAATACATTCAAAGCTTAGTATTCCTTGATGATGCGCTTAAAGATTTTTTCAACAATTACGAAACCCGTGATGATTATGAAAATACTATATTCATTATTACAGGAGATCATCCTATGACTGAGTTACCTAGAGAAAACTCGCTTAAAAAGTACCATGTTCCTTTGATAATTTATTCGCCACTATTAAATCAGGCAGAAACCTTTTCCGGAGTCGTCAGTCAACTGGATATTTATGAGACAATTCTCGGATTTTTATCATCAGGCTATAATGTTAAAGTTCCGCCTGTAAGCGCTTCTCTTGGAAAGAAACTTACATTCTCAGATGTTACTGAAAATAAAACAGTAGTTTTTATGAATGATAACAGGCAATTAGTTGATATCTATTCCAATGGTTATTATCTTTCTAATGATAAAACCCTGTATCAGGTTGAAAATGATCTAACTCTTCGGAGAATCTTTGACAGAACTATTCTCAAACGTCTCAAAGATCAATTGGAAGTATTTAAAAAGGTAAATTATTATGCTTGTATGGAAAATAAAATTATTCCCGATAGTTTATATTTTAAATATCTGGGCTATGAGCAAATATTCTCTTTTGACGATTTATCCGGATCAGTATTTAATACAGAGTTCTATCCAATAACCGGGAAACTACTTTTAAGAAATAATTTATATTATTGTGATTTTTCTTTACAATACACGGGAGTGGGAAATGAGGAAGTATATATTGTATACCAACTTTCTGATGCAAATGACAGCATTGTTTTCTGGAATAATTACAATTTGTTATCCGGGAATTCTTTTCTGCAATTTCGTGCTGAAATACCTTCACCGTTGATTGCAACAGATTCTGTATACTTTTCTTCCTATTTCTGGAACAAGAGCAAACAAAAAATTAAATACAAATATTTAACGACTAGATTATTTACAGTTCAGTGAGTTATAAAATTATCTTCTGCCTATAAGTTTAAGTTCCTGATCATCGATAAATAAACTGCACTGACTATTGTTCCATATATAATACTTAATTGTATAATTTGATCTGCAATACCCGTTTTGCATTTTATAAGTGAAATGGAATTTAAACCATTTATTTAGTTTGAAATCCTCTGTCGAGGAAGAAAATCCCAGGCCATTCCATAATAACCTATGTTTTGTTGGCTCATCGAAGAGCTCAATTACCAAGACCCCGGAAGCTGAGGAATCTGAAGTAAAAACCATTACACTTGCCTCAATAGTGTCTAAATGCAGCAGGGATAATGTGTCGAGATTAATTTCAATTGATTGAGAATAAGATTCAACAGGGGGCATAAAAAAGCTAAAAGGCTTACTATAATGCACAGTATCACAATATCTTAAAGCCTTCGTCTCATTTTTTTCATCAAATGAGTCTTGGAAAGAATATAACTCTTGCGGATTTTGATTTTTTTGAACAAACCTGGAAATATTCTTAATGAAGGGGATTGAAAAAACAGCTAAAATCAATAGCAGAATTGAGAGAACAAAATGAATTACAGGAGTTTTACCAGTGCTTACCCATTGCCTGACAGATTTTTCGATTTGAAGCATTAAGTAAGCAACTCCTGTTACAAAAGTAAAATATAGCAGTCCAATGGGTAGGGCTGCAAGTGTAGAATCGATTTGATTGGCAAGGATAATAAAATTCAACCTTAAAAAACCATGACATGCAAAAATGTAAATTGAAACAGAACCTATAAAGGCAAAAGTTTTGAAAGGCCAGTTCTGTCTTCTCCTGGTAAAATATTGTATTATAATTATAAAAAGCAAAGTGAAAGATACAAAGGTAAGAGGCCAAAGCCACTTGATTATATTTCCTCCTAAAAAGAACAAAACGGCAACAATTGCCAACCAAGCAGGGATTTTTATTTTATCATATTTTGCCAGAAATATACCCAGACAAAATTCCGGAAGATGACCAGTAAAGAATTGCATGGAATTAAGTGAGTGAGCGTCGAGATACTTGTAAATCAAAACGGAGAAAATCAATCCTATAAGTGATAAAACCAATAATGCTGCATTTCCTGCTTTTTTGTCCAGCCATAGCAAAATAGGGAACACCAGGTAAAATTGAAAGATTAACGAATAAAACCACCAAGGGCCATTTGGAGTGAAAGCCTTCCCCGGAATAAAGTTGGCTAGTAGTGAAAGTTGAATGCCAAGGTCCTTTATTATGTCCGAGCTAATTAGAAAACTTCCATCCTGAATGATTTTTACTACCAAAAAGAGTAAGGCTGCAAAAATGAATGAAGGATATAATTTGTTAAAGCGGTGAAAAATATAAGCTCCAAAGTGAGGCTTTCTCATTTGATAGGATTTTGTCAATCCATACGCACTGATAAAAATAAAAGCCTGAACTCCATAATGTCCGAGAAAATTGAAAAAAACATGTATAAATTCAAAAGGATTAGCTCTGATAAATATGTAGGCTTTCATGATGAAATCGAAGGAGAATTCAAATTCATTCTGACCTGTGATGGGATTGATCCATTTATAAAAATTATGCAGAACTATTAGGATAATTGCAATTCCTTTCAGGAAATTTGTGTTCTCTTTTGTGATGGATTGGATATATATACGTTTCATTTGTTTGCAGTTGAGGAAGTATAAATGATTAATCCAGGTCCTCTTGAGTTTTCCGCAAGATAATTATACTTTCTTTCTTAAACCAGCAGTATGAATTTCAGCTTATTAAAAAGATTATTATAGATGTTATCAGGCTGTATTTTCTTAGTAGACGACAAATAAGTTCTTTACATTTGGTATAAAGATATAATCAACTTGTAAATGAAGTGAGCATTTATTTTTCAAAGCATAGAAGTTGAGTTTATCTTTTAAATAAATTTTAATAATGTACCTTGAGAGGAATTAATATTCATTCTATTAACTATAAGCCAAAAAAACCTTGTCATGAGAATAGTGATCTACGTTCTATTATTTATTGCAATTTTTGCGTGCAAAAAAAATAACCAAACCTTATCAGATTATCCTATAGTTCCTGTTAAGATCAATCGTGTTGAGCTAAAAGATAATTTCTGGCTGCCAAAAATTAAAACAATACAGAATACTACTATTCAATATGCTCTGGCAAAATGTGATGCCGAGGGGAGGATGGAGAACTTTCTGATTGCAGGAGGTCAGATGGAAGGAGAGACCAGGGGGAAAATGCCCTTTGATGATACTGATCTGTACAAAGTCATTGAAGGAGCTTCCTATTCCTTAATCTCACATCCGGATAAAGAACTTGAATCTTATATAGATTCTTTGATAGCGATCATTGCAATAGGGCAGGAAGATGACGGCTACCTTACGACGTGGAAAACAATAAATCCACAAAAATCCCCTGCTCATTGGGCGCCGCCTGGTGATAGGTGGGAAAACCTGGCTACCAGCCATGAATTATACAATAGCGGACATTTATTTGAAGCAGCAGCAGCACATTACGATGCAACAGGGAAAAGAAATTTATTGGATATTGCTACAAAAAATGCTGATCTCCTGGTAGCAACTTTCGGCAATGATAAAAATCCGGAAGTACCCGGTCATCAAATTGTGGAAACCGGTCTGATAAAACTTTACCATATTACAAAAAACAAGAGCTACCTCGAATTGGCGAAGCATTTTCTTGATCAGAGAGGAAATTCAGAAAATAGAAAGCTTTATGGAGAGTATAATCAGGACCATGAGCCGGTTACAAAACAGGATGAGGTAGTGGGTCATGCTGTTCGTGCAGTTTACATGTATGCCGGAATGACAGATATTGCTGCATTGTATGGTGACACTGCTTACTTAAATGCAATTAATGTACTTTGGGATAACATGGTTGATAAAAAGCTATATCTTACAGGCGGTGTTGGAGCCAGGCATGAAGGCGAATCTTTTGGTGCGAATTATGAGTTGCCAAATCTTACAGCTTACAACGAAACATGTGCAGCCATTGGCAGTATTTACTGGAATCATAGAATGTTTTTGCTAACCGGCGAATCAAAATATTATGATGTAATTGAAAGAACTCTTTACAACGGAATGATTGCCGGAATTTCTCTGGATGGGAATAAGTTTTTTTATCCCAATCCTCTGGAAGCCG
This sequence comes from uncultured Bacteroidales bacterium, assembly GCA_964456285.1. Classification (GTDB taxonomy): domain Bacteria; phylum Bacteroidota; class Bacteroidia; order Bacteroidales; family UBA10428; genus UBA10428. The sequence continues at coordinate 7,678 of CAYWBC010000082.1, read as the reverse complement.
ATGGGGAATATAAATTTAATCAGGGAGCCTGCACACGACAGGAATGGTTTGATTGTTCGTGCTGCCCGACAAATATTATTCGATTTGTTCCTTCTGTTCCTGAATTGATATATGCTTTAGATGGTAAGGTAATTTATATGAATCTTTATATGGCTAATGAAGCTAATATTGAGGTGAATAATACCAACGTGCAAATTATTCAGAATACTGATTATCCACGAAATGGCAAATTAAATATCGTGATCAATCCTGATTCACAAAAGGAATTTACACTTAAGTTGCGAATTCCGGGCTGGATAAGAAATCAGGTAACACCCGGGACTCTGTATCAATATGTAGGAAAAAATACCGGGGAAATTGTTTTAAAAGTTAATGGAGAAGATCTGCCGGTTAGTATTAATGAAGGATACATTGATATTTCAAGAGAATGGTCTAAAGGCGATGAAATTGAATTAATTCTGCCAATGGAGATCAGGTATGTAGTAAGCAATGAAGAGGTAGTTGATGACACAGGTCTTGTTGCCCTTGAATATGGACCATTCGTATACTGCGCAGAGGAGGTGGATAACCATAATTTTGAGAATTTACACCTTAGTCAGAATATGGATCTGACAGTTGAAAACAGCGATGATCTTTTAGACGGCATAAACCTAATTCGTGGATATGATCCGTCAAATTCAGAGAGTATGGTTTTGGTACCCTATTATTCATGGTCCAACAGAGGGATTGGTAAAATGAAGGTTTGGTTGCCACAGGAAATTCAATAGAAGAATTTCACTTTTTAAAAAACCTGATCGTATTTTCAAGTGCTATCTGTTTGCTGTATTTTGGAACAAAACCAAAATCTCTTTTTGCTTTATCAGAATTAAAAGTAAAGTTGGTGCAGGTATACATCACTGCAAACCTGCTTAATTTGGGATTATAATATTTAATTGGGCGCACAACAAAGGCTATATACTCTGAAATAGTCCCCAGGAAATATGCCAGCCAACGAGGCATCCAGAAGTTCCTGGGCCATATTTTATAACCTGCTTCAGCAACAATTTTATCAAAGAAAGTAAAGAAGTTAGAGCCGGGACCATCGGTAATAAAATAGACATTCCCTTGAATACTTGTATTATTTTCAACCAGTGCCTTAGCTGCTAATACATGTGCCCAGGCTATATTTCTTACATATACATGCTGACTTTTTGCTGATCCATTTCCAATCCTCGTATAGAATCCTCCTTTTGCCATATTGATAAGTGGTGGAATATGGTATGGATCTTCTTCGCCATAAATATCTGATGGTCGCAATATGCATGTTTTAAGATCCTTGTTGTTTTCTTTTATTACAAGCCTTTCTGCCAGGTACTTACTCTGACAATACATATTGGGATGTTTTTCAGGATAGGGCATAGATTCGTCAATATCTACCAGGGGTCTTCCACTGATCACCGTATCCAAAGAACTTGTATAAACCAGCATAGGCACATTGTTCTCTCGACAGGCTTTGATTATATTTTCAGTTCCTCCAAAATTTACCTTGTATACTTCCTTCTCAGATTTTGTTCCCCAATCAACAATTGCAGCAGAATGAATTACAATATCAATTCCTTTGCATGACTGAAGGATATCCTGATAATTGCAAATATCTCCTTTAATGAAATTGATACGCTTATCCATACTTCCCTGATAATCTTTCATATCCAGGATTCTTATTTCATTAACCTGCCCTAATGAAGTTGGATCCAGTAATTCATGAACAATTGCTTTTCCTAAAAAACCCGCTCCGCCTGTAACAAGAATATTTAGTTTTGAATCGCTATCTTTTGATTTTGCCATGTTATTTTCATATAATAGCACCAAAATATTAATTAAAATGCGAATTATAGCATGAATAAGGAAATTTACCTGATAAAGGGAAATAATAATGAAAGCTATCAGGAATTTTTCAAGAGAATATTTTCTATAGTCACAAATCTTGAAAAGGAAATAAAACCGGAAGCAATTAAATTTACTATTACAGATAAGGCACCACCTAAAATATCAATCATTCCTTATAGCAAAAGCAAGATAGCGGCAATTTCTATTTACAAAGAGAATTTGAATCCAATAGAGGAGCTTATTGTCACTGATGGATTTTATGGAGCTTATAGAGTCAAAGAAGCATTACCTATAGCTTATCAAAAAGATTGGAAAGATGGAGAGTCTACTCCGGGAGCTTGCCTGCTAACCTTATTTCGAAAGAAGACAAACATGGATTACACAACTTTCATTGACAGATGGCACAATGGACATACTCCGCTTTCGCTCCGAATTCATCCCTTATGGAATTACAATAGGAACGTTGTACATGATCAGCCAGGTGATCAACAAGCATTATTTGATGGCATTGTTGAAGAGCAGGTAAAACAGGAATCAGATCTGCTGAATCCTTTCAAATTTTTTGGAAATCCACTGATAATCATTTACAGAATGCTTTTAGTATATTTCGATACGAAATCTTTCATAGATTATAAGAGCATGGAAACTTATTTAGTCACAGAATATCATATAAAAAGTTAAATGGATTTTCAAAGTACTTACATTAAACGCATATACCAGAACGTTAGATAAATATTTATCATGGAGGATAAAGTTAAAATTCGTAAACCCAGGGTACAAATAGTTGATGCAATAAGAGGATTTGCTCTCTTTGGAATTTTAATGATTCATGCCATTGAACATTTCGAATTGTACAGATGGCCAGAGGCTACCGGAGCATTTCTTGCATGGTCAGATGCTGCTATTTTTAAGTCAGTATTTTTCCTTTTTGCAGGCAAAGCATATTCCATGTTTTCCATAATGTTTGGTTTTAGTTTTTATATTCAGATGAATAACCAGGCTGAGAGAGGAGTAGATTTTCGCCTTAGATTTGTATGGCGACTGATCGTTTTATTTGGGTTTGGATACATGCTGGCTTTAATGTATATGGGAGATGTTCTTACCGTTTTTGCAGTACTGGGTTTACCTCTTGTTCTGATGCATAAATGGAATAATAAAGTGTTGATCTGGCTATGTGTTATTTTGCTAATTCAAATCCCTGCTTTGTATAATATTTTCTTATCTGTTACCAATCCGGATTTTGTGTTTCAACAGGATTGGAGTATTTTTGGTAAGGCTGTCGAAACTTTTGCTGAAGGATCTTTCAGGGAGGTGTTGAGTTTTAATTCATATTCGGGACATGTTGCGAAATGGACCTTTACTTTTAATACGGGTCGCTATCTTCAAATGATAGGTTTATTTATTATTGGCATGCTGCTGGGGCGAACTGGCTTTTTTGAAGATATTGAGAAAAAATCAAAAACGATTGTCAAAATATTTGCCGGAAGTATATTTGGATTTCTTCTTCTATACCCGGTTAAATTTATTCTTCCGCTTTTCAAATTAAATGAAACTCAGAACGGCTTATTAGAGTCTTTGACAGCTTCCTGGTCAAATCTTTTATTCACAGCATTTCTTATGTCAGGATTTGTTTGGATATACTTATTAGTGAAGAATAAATCAAAGTATAATTTACTAGAGTCTTATGGAAGAATGAGTCTTACAAACTATGTAATGCAACCGTTGATCGGAGTATTCCTTTTTTATGGTTATGGTCTGGGCCTATACCGCTATTTTGGAGTCACTCTTAGTTTGTGTTACGGTATCTTTTTTTTCATTCTTCAGATGTTATTTTGTAAGTATTGGTTCAGAATGTTTTACTATGGACCGTTAGAATGGTTGTGGAGGGCAATAACATTCTTTGATTTTGGAATAAAAATGAAAAGAGAGAAAGGATAATTGGTATTAATATTTAAATGATTCGGCGGCTATTTTTGAAAATTAAATCCATAATTTTTCAATAGATTCTCAGAAAGCTTCCAAAGTTTTTCTCCGTTCCTTTCATCTCTTGCTTTTGCATCCATATCTTTTCTGCTCATTAGAAAGAGATAATCTGTTGATTTACCTTCAACTTCTGGTGAGCAGGCAAAATACATTACTGGTTTCACAGCTTTTTCAGGTGATCTGAAAAATATGCCGAAAATTACCTTCAACAATGGCTTGAAAATGGCCGGTGCTTCCCTGGCAATGTTGCTGTTTACTGGTCCGGGACAAAGTGCAAATACTGAAGATTTAGTATTTTCTGATCTGTTTAGCTGCCTGGAAAGTTCATTAGCGAATGTGGTCATGAGTAGTTTATAATATCCATAGAGTTCAACGGTTTTACCCATGGAGTAGTCTTTGTACTTACCGAATCCGTCCCAATCGTATGCTTTTGGATTTCTATGGCTTTCAGAGGATACAAAGATTATTCTTGGTATTCGATTCTTACCTGTGTTTATTAAGTTATTCTCAAATAATAATCGCACAAGCAGAAATTTGGCAAGATAATTCACCATAAACATCTCCTCAAGTCCTTGTTTGGTTTTCCTGCTTTTTGCAGGAACAACTGCAGCATTGCAAATCAGCACATCAAGATTTACTGATTTTTCTTTAAGTAAATTAACAAGTCCGGTTATTGACTCCATATCAGAAAGATCGACATGCAACATTTCGACATTGCTATTGCCAGATAACTTTTTCACCAATTCCCCTTTTTCCGGTATACCACTTCGACAAGCCATATAGACATGTGCTCCACGTTTTGCCAGTTGCACAGCAGCTTCAAAACCAAGGCCCGAACTTGATCCGGTTATTAATACATTTTTATCTTCAAGTCTATCCTCATCATTCAATACCACTACATTTTTCTGTTTACGAAAAAGGTCTGCGATGCCACTGAGTGTGGCTGTAAATGCGTTCGAATATCTTTCTTTTTGTTCTGTCATGGTTTATTTTTCCAGAGTTTTCAGAAATTCAGTATAAGTACTTACTTTTTTGTCTATATCAGAAGGTTTAAGATCAAAATCCTCTAATTTGTATACATGGATTCCGTACCTGTTTGGACTATTTTGATTGTTAGTTTCAAGAAATTTTTGATGCAAATCAGGAGTAATTGATTCACCATCCTTGTAAATCTCTTCCAGAATTTTCATTGGATCAGAAATGAGATTATCATAAAATACATCGATAAACTTCTGATTGGAATTTGCTTTTCTGAATTCAATGCCTTTTGTCAGCATGTATCCTGTTTTTCTCAACCAGTGATTGGCTACTTTTTCTAAAGTAACATTGTTACTGAAAATAGTCTGACTATGTGCTACCATACTCATGAATGAAGGTAAACTTTCGTATATGTTTCTGTGAGTCCAGATGAAATGTACATTCTTAAAATACTTTTTCGCAAGATTAAGAAATTCCATGTGATGAGGTGTCTTTAATACCCAGCATTTTGCAGGTCTTTGCCATTGTAAAAATTTAAGCAATTTAACATCGTACTCATAGGCATATGACTGATCAGTTTCTTCAAGCCAGGCAGCGTATGAAGGTACAAACATTGTAGCTTCAGGAGTTGTACTCAGAAATGTAGCATCAAGCAGGAGGATATCTTCTTCCGGAGCTTCATGTTCTACAGGATGAATAGAAAAAAATCCGGGAGCCATAACCTTCAAGGCCTTTTCACTTAATCGTGCTGCTTTTTTTCTAAGATGTGTTTCCTTCGGATCTTCATTAAGCGGTATTGGATTTATTGCCTCCCAACTAAGCAGCGTCCGATTATCCGGATCGGCAGAAAGCAATCTGTGTAGTTTTGTAGTTCCCGTGCGCTGAAGTCCGCAGATAAGTTTGACAGGATATAATTCCTGTTCGAGAATTTCAGGATGTTTTTTGAACCACATTTCAACTCTCAGACGAGTTGCCAAAAGACTTGATAGTCTCTTTTGAGTTATAAACCTGCCTACAGGATGAAGATCAGCTTCGTTGTTTATTGAATCAATTAGTCTGTCAAGAGGTTCTTCCCAAAAATCTGCACCAAAAGAATGCAAACCCGTTTGTTTACGGGCAAGTTTTATCAGATAATCTTTGTCGAGTCTGATTTTTGTACCAAGAATATATGTGTTTTTCCAGGTACTATTTATGAGATTGAACCAAACGGGATTTTTATTAAAACTACTTGAGGTAACTGTTCGCTGTTTACTCATCTTTTGTTATATCTGAGATTTTTACCACAGTACAATCCGGCACAACTGGTTTTGCATTCTTTTTCAACCTATACCAACGCAAACACATTGTTCCTTCATTATGGTTGCAGGTATCTATCCAGTTTTGAAGTCCGGGATTAGTTTTAGAAACAATGATTTTCACTCTGCCATCTGTATCGGTTTTTGCTGAACTTTTATTAATTGAGATGGGAAAATATCTGTAGTCCAATGATTCCATCCAATAGTTGTTCAATTGAAAATTCCATGTTTCACAATCGGGGGGCTTAAATTCGATGACAAGAGCTTCATCATCTTCAAGTTTCCAGTAACTATGGTGGTAAATTATGTTGGCATCACCACCGGCAGCATTTGATACTTTTGGATCAAACAAAGGAAGTGTATTCGGATGCTTTTTAAATCCTTTCGCCCATTTGGCAAATAACATCGGTGCCCCGGCCACAAAAAGAGCCGCGGTTTCTAAACCTTTGTCAATTTTTTCCGGGTTTGTTGGATTTGGGGCTTTCTGATCATTCAGATTTTCAATTTTTAATTCTGCAGGCAATTCGCTTTTTCGATCAAAAAATGTTTGACGAACCATCACCATGGTAGTTTCATCTTCTATTTTCAACCAGTTTTTACCTTTCTTCGTTTTACTAAGAATAATTTCTAATTTCCCATCTTTATCAATCTGTATATCATTATCTTCCAAAACACCACAAGGGCTTAGACCTCCTGTAGTTCCATAATCACCATTTTGAGTAAAAAAACCGATGTAATCAATGGTATTTCTTTTGCCGGTAATACGGTATTCATAATTCCCACTTATCTTGGCATTGAGGTAATAATTATCAGGATTGTCTGCTCCCAATTTCACTGTTTCATGAACCATCCTTCTTAGTTCTGGGAATTCCACATCATTGTATTCCACGTGGGCTTCAAGGGCGGCCCTGGTAAGTCGGGACAAATAGCGAACTCCTTCTGCCTGGGAAAAAGAATCCCTTGGTGCTTCCGGGTAGGTTAATGCTGCTCCTGCAGTTTTCAAACGTTCACAAAAATCTTCCCAGGACTTACCACCGACAATTCTTTTTGCGTGCAGGTCCGCTTCATTTTTTCCAAAAATACGAAACCAAAATAAGCGAAATGATTTAAATGCTTTTAAGAGGGTAAAAAGTACTTTTCCCATAGCATGGATTCTTTTATTGCATAACAAAAGTAATCTTATGTTTGAATTTTGAAAGGGAGTTTTATAAACGTATATAGGGTTAATGGTTTAACTGGTTAATTGTTGAGGAGTTGAGGAGTTGGTGATAAATGTCACTTATGCCTTATGCCTTGTCACTTATGCCTTATGCCTTATGCCTTATGACTTATGACTTATCACTTGAGACATTCAATAAATTCTAAAATCGATATTCGTTGATCTTTATTCGATATTTAATTTTAGCCTGTTCCACCTTCGCCAAAAGCTTCGGCGGACGAAGTGGGTTGTTGGGGCTTCAATTCCTTTATTGCGAGGGTTTTTCAACGTCATTGCGAGCGAAGCGCGGCAATCTGGCCTTTCGTAATCAGATAAGCAAGATTGCCGCGGTCGTACC
>CAYWBC010000081.1:0-18341 GCA_964456285.1 uncultured Bacteroidales bacterium | reverse complement strand
TACCTCTTAACTTCAAGGGCCTGTCAACATCTGAAATGTTTTCATAATCCCAGGTTGATTTACCGTGGCGAACAATATAAAGCGTTTTAATAGATGACATATTGAAATGTAAAATTATAATAGATTACTAGCAAGCTCAGCAAGAAAACTCCTCTCTCCTTTTACGAGATTAATATGAGAAAACACTTCCTGGCCAATCATTTTATCGGTTAAATAGGATAATCCATTTGATTTCATATCCAGATAAGGAGTATCAATCTGTTCAATATCTCCTGTAAATACCATTTTTGTACCCTCTCCTGCCCGGGTTATTATTGTTTTTACCTCATGCGGTGTAAGATTCTGTGCCTCATCTACAATAAAAAATGCATTTGAAAGACTTCTTCCTCGTATATAAGCTAATGGAGTAATAATAAGTTTTTCATTTTTTTGCATCTCTTCGATTTTCTGAAAATCTTTACTCGTTGATTTAAATTTGTTCTTTATTACATCAAGATTATCGAATAGCGGCATCATGTAAGGTCCTATTTTCTCTTTGACATCACCAGGTAAAAACCCGATGTCTCTATTTGAAAGTGGCACAATAGGTCTTGCCAAAAATATCTGTGTGAATTTCTGCCGTTGTTGAATGGCTGCAGCCAATGCAAGAAGTGTTTTCCCTGTGCCGGCTTTCCCGGTAATTGAGATCAACTGTACATCATCACTAAGCAGGGCATCAAAAGCAAAAGTCTGTTCAGCATTTCGGGGCTCAATTCCGTAAACTTTCTGTTTTAATACCCTTTCAAATATCCTATCTTTTGAATTGAAATGAACCAGGGCGCTTGAGTGATTTCCTTTGAGTATAAAATATTGGTTTGGCTTTGGAGGTGAAGCAATATTCAACTTATCCACTGGAACACCTTCTTCCTCATTGTATATTTTGGATATGTGTTCATCATCAATATCTTCAAGAGTGTAAATCTCCTTATAGATTTCATCAATATTCTTTACTTTATCACTCTCGTAATCACCTGCCATTACCCCTATTGATTTGGCTTTCATTCGCAGGTTAATGTCTTTGGTGACAAGAATAACTTCGCTGTCGGTTCTATTCTGAGATATATATTCTGCTATAGCCAGAATACGATGATCTGGAGTATTCTCCGGAAAAGATGCTTTTCCTTTATCTGAAAATACCTTTCCTGTTTCAATCGATAATTTTCCCAAACCTTCGCCCAATGGAATACCTCCATTAAACAATCCATCACCTGAAAGTCTGTCGAGTTCGCGGGTAAATTCACGAGCATGAAAATTGATCAGATCGTTGCCTTTCTTGAATTTATCAAGCTCTTCGAGTACGGGAATGGGAATTATTACATCGTTTTCCTGAAAATTAAAGATACTCATGTAATCATGCAAAAGAACATTGGTATCTAAAACAAAAATCTTACTTTTTTTCTTTGCCATTTATTACAACATCAGTAAGTATTACCCTAAAAAATACTTTTTTGCAAAGCTGTTGAAGCATTAATATCGAGCCCCATGTTTGCTCTGCAGTCAACGGAATTTTCACTATATTCCCAATACTTAGTGCTATTAGGATTTGTTCAACTAACAAATTTCAATGTATTGGATTTTTGAAATTTGAGTTTCACGAATAAATTTAAAAATTAATTCTTATACTTTTACTGAGCAATGCAATTCAAAACTTATTTATATTATGGACATACTTGAAGCCATCTTCACAAGGCGCAGTATTAGAAGGTATTCTGATAAAGAAATCGAAAAAAAAATAGTTGATAAAATTATTCATGCCGGCATGTATGCGCCTTCAGCAGTTAACAAACAACCCTGGCATTTTATAGTTTTCGATAAGTTAGAAACAAGAAATGCCATTATGGAAGTGCACAAGTCTTCACTCATGCTTGCAGAAGCAAAAAAGGCTATTCTGGTCTGCTTTGATGAGAATTTACAACACGATGATGGATATGGTCTTCTTGATTGTTCAGCTGCAACACAAAATATGCTGCTTGCCGCACATGCACTTGGACTTGGATCATGCTGGATAGGAATTTATCCCAGAAAAGCCCGAATGGAGGGTCTTAGTAAGATCTTTAAGCTGCCTGAGAACATTATTCCCTTTGCTGTAATTTCTTTGGGCTATCCTGCTGAAACTAAAGAAACACCAGATAGAATAAAACCGGAAAGAATTCATTTTGAAAGCTGGTAGAAAATTATATAGAAGGCAATATTATAATGACTTACCACGAAACTATAGAATATCTTTTTCATGCACTTCCTATGTATCAGCGTATAGGAGGCCCTGCTTATAAAGCAAATCTCGAAAATGCTTTCATCCTTGATAAAAAACTAAATTATCCTCATACTAAATACAAAACCATTCATGTGGCCGGTACAAATGGGAAAGGCTCTGTCAGTCATATTCTTTCCTCCGTATTACAGGCATCCGGATACAAAACAGGATTGTATACCTCACCTCATTTGTTGGATTTCAGAGAGAGAATTAAGGTAGATGGGGCAATGGTTTCTGAGCATTTTGTTGTTGATTTTACTGAAAAATACAAAGATCTCTTTGAGCAAATCAAGCCATCATTTTTCGAAATGACTGCATTCATGGCATTTGAATATTTTGCTCATAAAGAAGTTGATATTGCAATAATTGAAGTTGGGCTGGGTGGCAGACTTGACACTACAAACATAATCACTCCTGAGGTATCAGTGATTACAAACATTGGAATGGATCATACTCAATTTCTTGGTGATACACTGGAGAAAATTGCTCAGGAAAAAGCAGGGATCATAAAGAAAAATATCCCGGTTGTAATTGGAGAAACACAGGAAGTGATTTGCGATGTCTTTAATAGTGCAGCAAAGAAACACAACAGTAAAATATACTATGCAGATCAGTTTTATTCAATAGCATACCTTATGAAAAATCTGGATAATACAGTCCAGCATAGTTTTACAAATTGTTACAACTGGAATTTTGAAAATCTGAATACTGATCTTTTAGGCAATTACCAGAAATCAAACATTATTACTTCCTTAATGGTTCTGGCAATTCTAAACAAAAAGAGTATGACAGTGAAAGTCGCAGCGATTAAATCAGGGCTGAAACAAGTCAGGAAATTGAGTGGCCTAATAGGAAGATGGCAGGAAATCGATTACAATCCACGTGTAGTATGCGATATTGCGCACAACGCAGAAGGCATGAAACAAGTGATTGAACAGATAAGTGACACCCCATACAAGAACTTGCATATGATTCTTGGATTTGTTGCTGATAAGGACATAAATAAGATCCTCTCTCTTTTACCCTTTAAGGCTAATTACTTTCTTTGCGAGCCCAGTATTCCTCGGGCTCTGGATGTGGCGGAATTAGCAGAGAGATTCAAAACCTTTGGGCTTGAGTTTAAAAAATATAATCATGTTATCGATGCATATAAATCGGCTAAAGATACTGCTGATCCTGGAGACCTTATTTACATTGGCGGAAGCACCTTTGTTGTGGCTGATTTTCTTAAGCAAAAATGATTGTCATTTCTTTATTCCCCTCAAACCCTTTAATGAGCTTGCTCATTAAAGGGTTTGAGGGGAATACAAAACCCGACTGTTGTCGGGTTTTGTATTGTTTGTGGGAACTACTGGATTCGAACCAGTGACCCCCTGCTTGTAAGGCAGGTGCTCTGAACCAGCTGAGCTAAGCTCCCTTATTAATTTTATCTTCCTTAAAAAGGAGGTGCAAATATAATAGTCTTTTTCATTTTGAAAAAGATTAAATCCTAAAATTCGTCTTATAGATAAAAAACTCCTCGTTCTTATTCACTGGATTTAGCTTTTTCATGATCCTGTCGCCCAGGCTGGGTTTAATATAAGCCTCTTCTTCGAGATCAGGAAAATATGATCTCATATATTCTATCCTGTTCTCCAGGTCTATATCCTCTACAAAAATTATATACTGAGGCCAATCGATATCATTGTTTTGTTCAAATACCTTCATTGATTGCGCTACAAATTGATAAATTTCATTATTGTATACAAGTGTGTCGTTTTTGTCATCTTCAGGTATTGTCACAACCTTAATAGGTTTACCTGTATACATTACGGGCAGAGTCATTCCTCCCTTTCGCCCGGTATCATCTACTAAAATTGAACTGATCTGATCATTTTTCGGATAAAAATAAGCCATGGCCTCTACTCTTGAACGCTTAGAATAGGTTAAGCTTACTGGTATTAAAAGAATAATATTGGCAATCCAAAAAAAGCGGTATAGGTTTCTAAGCAATATGGGTCTTTTTTGCCAATATTTTGATCTTACCACAAATTCATTCCAGCCAATCATGCCCAACATAATCACCATGGGTATAATTGTGAAAATAAACCTTTCTTGGCGGTTGGGAAAATAGGTGTGAAATGCCAAGAATAAAAAGTTTGGAAGAAATAGTATAAGGTGTTTTTTCCATATTCTGAAAAACCCGAAAAATATAAATATACTAATAGGCGGGATTAAAAATCCCAGAATCACTTCTATGTACATGAATACATTATCAGGATTTCCGTAAAGTCCTTTGTAGGTTATATTGTACTCAACATATGCCTGAATTTGTGCAAAAGGTTTGCCCCACAGAATTATATCGACCAGACCATGTGTAAGAAATAAAGCTGCAAGTGATCCTAGTCCAAAGAATATTGTATCCAACCATTTTTTCTTAATAAGCATTGCAAGGCCCATACCCAATAAAAATATCCCAACCTGGTAGCGTATGGCCATGGATATGGCAATAATGAAACCTGCAAAAAATACATTCAGAATCCTCACCCTATTTAATGCTGAATTATCATCGATTTTTAGATAGAGCCACGAACCCCAGAAAATAAAAGGAATGGCAACAATTTCAACTAGATTGCGAACGGCAAGAAAAGGCATAAACCAAAATAAAGCCAACACAAGACCAACGGTATTTGCTGTCTTTCGATCAGCTAATTTCTCTGTGATCTTATAAGCAAATTTTACTGTTAATAGCGAAAATAATGCAAGTATAAGCCGAAGAAAGAACATCTTAACTTTCGGATTATTTATTCCCAATAATTTTAAAATAGAAAATTGCAGGTAATTAAATGCCGGATAGGTAATATTTTGAGCCTCCTGAATTTTCCGTTCAGGTTGAGATCTCGGAAGCTATTCTTTATAATCTTCTCCAACAGTCCATGACCAGGGTGTTTCAATTGCCAGGAAATGATCATCATGCATTCCATATCCCTGCGAAAAAACGGCAGAAATAAGTCTTATAGAAAATGCCAGTATAAGTATTACAGTCAAAGGGCTTTTATTCCATTGCGATCGAACAAATGAATTACCGGCTTCAAACATAACCTAGATTTGGATTAATTAACTCACAATTAATCGTATGTCTCTATTATTCAAAATGATAAAGAAATACAATTGTAGCTTCATAAGCTGGTTTTTGACTTCCTTCTACCTCAAGAATAGCTTTCATATGCGCACGTGTAATGCCACGTAAATCTTTTATTGCCTCTAATTTAGTATGCAATCTAACTCTACTGTTAACAGGTACACTCTGATTGAATTTCAGATTTTCAATACCATAATTCACCATGAGCTTAACATTTCTTACATCTACTATCTGTAACCATAGATAAGTTAGTAAAGACAGCGTCAGGTAGCCATGAGCAATGGTTGTTTTAAACGGGGATTCCGTTTTGGCTCTTTCAGGATCAACATGTATCCATTGATGATCAATCGTTGCATCTGCAAATTTGTTTATTTGCTCTTGTGTTATTGTATGGTAATCAGAAACTCCTATCTCTTTGCCAAGGAATGCTTCTAATTCCTTATAATTATTAATAATTATTTTGTCCACTTTGTTAATTTTATAGTAATTCTTCTTCTTCAAAAATACAAATGTTTATTAATATATAAAGCATTCTATTTATGTGTAAATTTTGTATTAATCCTTAGGGTTTTCTAGATTTGATTTATTAACCAAAAATTTTTGAAATCATGAAAAAAGCAATTATACTTTTTATAGCTGTGTTTTTCAGCTTGGGAACATTCTGCCAGGAGGAACAGGTAATAAGTAAAAAGGAACAAAAAATGCTTGCCAAAGAACAAAGGAAAGCTGACAAAAAAAGAGCCGAAGCTGAAATGCGTAAAGTAACTGCGCTCATGTTGGAATATCAGCGATTTGTTTTAGAAGCCAATTATGTAGGAGACAAGACAGGTTCAAGAATTCCTGTTTCTAATCTTTTGAATTTCATTGCAGTCGATTCAAACAAAGTTGTTCTTCAACTTGGCTCATATTTCGGAATTGGTATTAATGGAGTAGGAGGAGTAACAGTAGAAGGAAGAATCACAAAATACGAAGTAATAAAAAGCGAAAACAAAAGAGGTATTTCATATTATGTAGTAATATATATTACCTCTTCAGCAGGTATGTATGATGTAAATTTAAACGTGAGTGAGCTGGGATTTGCTGATGCCACTGTCAGAGGAAATACTTCCGGACAGTTAAGATATACCGGAGAGCTGGTCCCTATTAGTCTATCAAAAGTGTATAAGGGACAAACTAATTATTTCTAATTCTGATATTAACATAAAGCTATATTTCAGAATAAAATCTTAGAAAATTTGGCCCATATCACTTGTTGTTGTTTTTATGATTATGGCAAGGGCTAAAACTAAAAAAGATATATTAGACTACTTAAACGAGTTATACTCGCCCAGAAAAATCATGGTTTATTTAATACTATCTGGAATCGGCCTGTCTCTGAACAAAAACTGACAGGATCGCAAACCAATCAAGGCCTGCACAAATCTCCAAATTGCGGATATAGGAAAACTGTTTAAGATATTTGTATCTTTTTATCTGTATTTGATTTTCTATGGTCACTAAAAGTAATATGTTGGTCAACATTTTGAATCCAACACTGAGCTGTAACGTATCCTAATATAAATTTACATAAATAGAAATCAGGGAGGACTAGAAATGAATACAAAACAAAATCTGCAAATTGAAAGTACAAATTCTTCGCCAACAGTATTATTTTCTACAGAAGGGAAACTTAAGATAGAAGGGAAAATAATTCCTGATAACGCTTTGCCATTTTTTGAAATTCTTATAAACTGGATTTCGGATCTTGATGCCAACAAAGTTGTATTTGACATAAACATTGAATACATGAATACCAGTGCTTCAATGCAGATGTTTAAATTACTTAGAAAACTTGAAGAGAATTGTCTGATTAAGGAGCTTAGTGTAAACTGGTATTATGAAGAAGACGATGAGGATCATTTTGAGACTGGTCAATTGTTTGAAGAAAAACTCTATCGTACAAAATTTAATTATTACAGCTTTGTTTAGCAAATTACCTTAAACGCCTTCTGGCTTGGCTAAGTAGATAACTTGCTTTGGGATTATCTGGTTCTTTTTTTTGGGCCATTAAATAAAAGCGCTCCGCTTCTTTAAAATCTCCTAATTCATAATTAAAATTTCCAAGAAAAATATATTCCTCAGGCAATGAATATTGGTCTTGAGCAATAAACTGCTTATAATATGTAATAGCTAATAAGGTATCCTTTGCCATCATTGCTCGTGTAATATGATCCATGTTTACATAATTGTATACCATTGCGAAAGTAAAATCCGGATCTACATTCATGAATTCAGGATAATTGGCTGCTTTCCCTTGTTTTCGCGCAGTTTCAATTAAAACAGGGATCGAAGCCCTGCCTTTCTTATCAATATGTGTTAGAAACATATCCGTATAAGCACTCAATCCCTTTGAAGAAAAAACCATCCATTTGCTATTTGGCGACCAGGCATGCCATGAATTCATACGCCAGAAATTACACTTAAGTTTTTTTGCTTTCCCTCCTCCTAGAGGAACAATATACAACTTACTATCAGGCATTAATAACATGTAATTTTCAGCTTTACAAAAAGTCAGCCATTTCCCATCGGGTGAAACAGCAGGAAAGTAATTGCTCATGCTATTCTCTGAGGCTCCTTTAATTGGTTTTGCTTCTCCTCCTTCGCCATTATTAAAAGGTACAATGCATAAATCAAATTTAAAATCTCTCTCCTGGTTAATAAATTCCTTCTTGAGTTTCTCATCTTCGATAAGTATTCCAGCTTTAGCCTCTTCGTAAGGTAATGCTTTAGCCCGGGCAAATACAATATTCTCACCATCAGGAGTCCAGAATGCGTTTGTTTGAACATATTCAGAAGAATTAGCTCCAGGCAGTTCCCATATTTTACCTGTTTGTCTGTCATAAATTGACAATACACCATTCACAGGAAAAAATAATTGAGAAAATGGTATTACTTCTGGACTATAACCAAAATTATGAATCATAACACGATCTTTAACCGTGGTAACCACATATCTGCCATTAGGAGATATTTTGGAAAAAATACCAAATGTCCTGCTATCCTGAAGTTTGTTCCAGGATATGTATTTACTGGTATCAAATACAATGGTGTCTTCAATTTCTGCTATAAAATAGCCTCCCTTATCTCTGTGTGCAGCATCAAAATCCAATCCCAAAATCTTACCATCATTCGAGAAAGAGTGACAATTTCCGCATACCATAAATTTTCTCATGGCATATATTGGCGGATCTTCGCTTCCAACATTTACAAGCCTGTAGCTCATAGAATCAAGGTGTTTTTCAGCAAATGCAAATGGCAAGGGTATTTCCCGATACAGGATTGGCGCCCCAACCTCATCCTCTGAAATTCTAAATGGTAATTTCACCTTTGATTTCTTCAGGTTTTCACCAGATTCAATGAAGCGTGAAATCTCTGCTATTATTTCTTTATGTTCTGAATATGTCTTTAAATTATACCATTGCTCTGATCCCGGCCGCCATTCTTTCTTATCAACAACAGTATCAATTCTGAAGTCACCATTCTTAGTATATACTGATAATGCCCAGAACTTTACATTTTCATTATCATCAAACCACATAAATTTTGGGGCAGGAAATTCAGGAGGAAATAATGATCCTCTAAAAGGGTAGATCACTCCAAATTCATCATCCTTATTAAGAAGATGTTTTGTAATAAAATATAAAGGTATTGTCAGGATGGCTAATGAAAATATAAGTATTAATACCTTTCTCTTCATGATTCAATATATTAGACTAATAGATTAATTATTACCTTAAAGAATATCAAAGATACAAAAGACAAAAATCTTATACTTATAAAAGTTCAGCAACTCCCTCGATCTCAACCAGGAGATTATCGCGACAAATATCTGCTATCAAATAAGATACTGAGATACCATTGAATTGCTTGTCGCAAATATTCTTTACAATAGCCAGATCAGAAGATTCTTTCACATAAATCCGCATAAAACTATAAGTTAATTTTCCGGAAATTTCACTGGCTCCTGAATTTTTCAAATTTTCACTTGTCACCAATTCAGAAATATTCTCAAGAGTAACAAGTGTTTGCTTCTCCACATCATCAATACCAATTGTAACTTCGTTGTGAATAGATGCTGTTCCTGAAATGAAAATTGTTTTATGTCCGTTTAAGGAAAGGTACTTTGCCCGCTCAAATTTTGGAGTTGTTTTTTGAGCCAATTTTTTAATTGAATCCCCTACCAAAACTTCTTGTGAATAATTGTAGGCATCAACCTGCTTAGGATTTTTTACCGGGACTATTTCAACAATTCCTGAGGGCTTAACAGCATAGAATTCTAAAAGTATACCTCCATAGTTCATTCCTATTCCTGTTGCAGCCGGATAACCATGTTGAAAGTCAGATTGCGAATAATATACAGACCTTGTATCATTAAGTACCTGATAGTTCTGAATCGGTTTACTTCCTTCTTCAGTATGTATCTCAACTATGTTCTCAACATAATTCCATTGGCGTACAATATCTGAAAATGAAATTGATTCTGCTGCTAGAATATCTTTCATAAGCTTATAAGAATCCTCAACCTGCGAAGTCAGACTATCCTCGGAATCCTCCGCTGATATACCTCCTGCATAAACCTCTTTTCCCTCTGCAGATTCAACAACAGTATATGGTGTTCCTTTTAAATTCTTAAACATTACCCTTGTATCATCACCCCTATTTTCCAGTACGGTTAATTCCACAGAAATCATGAGATTGTCAGCCGGAGGTTGTGCGATAACACTAAACGTGGGAGATGATATGAATTTTTGATTGATTGATAAGGATATCTCTTCCCTTAAAGAACAAAAATTCCTATTACTTGATGCATTTACAAAGAAAGATATTTGAAGTATAACGCCACCCAATCTGCCAGAATCGTGGTCTTTATGAATTTTTTCGAAACAACTATTTAGCTGTTCGCTAAAACTCTCTCCTCCCTGCGGTCTTATAAAAACTCTTCTGATATTGTTCTTCATGAAACCCCTATAATCTAATTTTGAGCGCCAAATATATAAATTATTATTGTTTTGACCCCTTTAATTCCATGGATTGCACGAATCAATCGCTTAAAAAACTTATTCTTTGATTATCAGACGCTAAGAATATGATATTAGTCATAAATTAGCTTACTATGTCAATAATGAAAACATAATAATCCTCAGCCTACATAATTCCAAGAATAAATCCCATAACAGGGAAAAACAGGACAAAATACCCGGCATCAATAAAATACAGCTTTAATGATTTTCTTGTAAACAGATAATTAATTCCAATTGAAGTTGCTACCCATGCTATACCAACAAGAAAACCAGCCATGGCTCCAAAACCTGCAGTTGCTTCCAAACCAATAAACATATCCAATACTAATGCAGCCACCAGATTAAGTACAAATGCTGAACCGAAAATAAGTGGCATATTGGCAGTCTTCAAATCATCTGCACTTAATTTAATTTCTTTCTGCCATACATTGCCAAACAAAACAGGTGAGTACCAAAGGGCACCAATTGCAAAGGCAGACAATGCCGCAACAACTACCGAAATCCAGTTAACTTCTGAAAAAGCAGATCCAAAATCCATAATGTATAGTTTTTGATTTTAAGCTATTAACAGATAAAAATTCATTTTGTTGAATTCAGTTGAAGAAGGCTGGGATTTGCTTTGATCAAAAGGTAATTATTAGTCCTGAATGATTATTCATACAGCAATTTTATCAGTTAGTTTAAAGCTTCATAATAAAAGCCAATTCAAAATACAATGGATAATGTGTAACTTCATCTGTTGAAACTGTCGTAGTCTGGATGCCAGAATTAAACAATCAAACATTTACACTTGCAGCTCCTGCATACGACAGCATTGTTCGAATAATAAATTTCATTTCGCTAAGCTCATGAAATTTCTGTCTCAGACATAAAAATCGAATGAAAGTTTGAATTCTGATTTCGATAAAAATTGTCGTACACAACAATAATGCTTTTCAGGTATTTTTGCTTCTTATCACACCTATTTCTAATCCCCTGATCTCGGCAAGGCTTTTCATACGTCCATACAAGCTGTAACCTGGGTAATTTTCTTTGCCAATATCACCCAGCATCTGGTTTCCATGATCAGGACGCATAGGAATTTGCCAGTCTACACGATTCTCAATTTTCCGCCGTTTCATTTCCTCTACTAATATATCCATCACTTCGAACATATCAATATCTCCATCAAACAAATAATTCTCATTAAAATTTAACTCTTCGGTACGTGTAACATTTCGAAGATGTGCAAAATTGATACGGTTTGAAAATTTTTTCGCAATAGAGGTAATATCATTGAAATATCCTGCTCCCAGTGAGCCGGTGCATAAAGTGAATCCATTCGAAGCGGAGTCTTTGGTCATAATAATATCCTCAATATCTTTTTCAGTACTTACAATTCGCGGCAGACCCATTAATGACCATGGTGGATCATCAGGATGTATAGCCAATCGAATACCCACTTTTTCAGCAAGGGGTACTATCTCTTCCAGAAAATCAAATAGATTTGATTTCAATTGCTTATTATCAATCCTATGATAGGTTTTCAGCTTATCTCTCAATTGTTCTAGAGTGAACTCTTCGCCTGAGCCAGGCAAACCTAACAATACTGTATTCTTCAGATCCTGAATTTCCGTTAATGAAAGGGTATTGAAATACTCGTTTGCTCTTTGCAAAATTTCCTCAGGATAAGATTTCTCAACATCATCACGTTGTAAAATGTGCAAATCAAAAGCTACAAATTTTACATACTCAAAGCGTGTAACCTCAGAGTTATCTTCAAACTTAAATAGTAAATTAGTACGTGACCAGTCAAGAACAGGCATGAAGTTATAACAAACAGTGTCAATGCCAGATTCCGCAAGATTTTTTAGGGATGTTTTATAATTTTCAATGTATTCTTTGTATTTCCCTGATCTCCTCTTTATATCTTCATGAACCGTCAGACTTTCAACGACCGACCATTTGAAACCAGCACTTTCTATTGTATTTTTTCGCTCAAGTATATCTTCTTTACTCCAAATCTCTCCAACAGGAATCTGGTGAAGGGCTGTTACAATTCCGGTAACCCCGGTCTGTTTGATCTCCTCAAATGTTATACGATCGTTTGGTCCAAACCAACGCCAAGTGTATTCCAGCATCTTTGTATTTATTAAGACTGTTTAGATTGAATTAAACCCCACTGTAAATACTGAATCCTCCATCTACAGGCAGAACTACTCCAGTAACGAAAGAAGATGCATCACTGACAAGATACATTACGGCACCAATAAGTTCATCGGCATGACCAAAGCGTCCCATAGGTGTTTTAGCAATAACCTTCTGCCCTCTTTCCGTGTAGGAGCCATCAGGATTTGTTAGTAACTTTCGATTTTGTTTCCCAATGAAGAATCCGGGAGCAATTGCATTCACTCGTATTTTCCCTTCAAATTTCATGGCCATTTCCATAGAAAGCCATCTTGTAAAATTACTTACGGCAGCTTTTGCTGCTGAATAACCAACCACTCTGGTAATTGATTGAAGAGCTGCCATGGAAGAGATATTAATTATATTCCCTCCATGTAGTTGTTCACTCATTGTCTTTCCAAAAACCAGGGAAGGGAGAACGGTACCTTTAAAATTCAGATCAGATACCTTATCCATATCATCAAAATTAAGGTCAAAAACTGTCTTATCAGGAGGAATAGTGGCACCTGGCATATTGCCTCCTGCAGCGTTAAGCAAAATATCTATCGAACCAAACTTTTTAATGATCTCATCGCGTGTTTTTTCTAAGGAGGTTACATCCAATACATTCGAATTAATTCCAATTGCCTTTCCACCATCTTTGTTTATCCTTTCAGCAGCTTCTTCAGCAGGCTCAAGTGCAATATCTGCAAACACTATTGTTACCCCTGCTTTAGCCAAACCACTTCCAATTGCTCCTGCCAACACTCCACCTCCTCCAGTAAGTAAAGCTACCTTTCCCTGCAGATTGAAAAAGTCTTCTAAATATCCCATATTCCTATCCTTGATGTTAATTACACTAAGAACTTTACTTCAGGTCTTCTCTTATTTTTTTAACCAGCGCAAGAGTTTCTTCAACCTTTTTCTTCACTGCCGTGTAATTGCCTTTTTTGATGTCATCGCCTGGAAAAAGTTTGGATCCCATGCCCACACACCATACACCCGCTTTAAACCATTGAAGCAAATTTTCATACGTAGGTTCAACACCTCCGGTAGGCATAATGTTCACCCAAGGCATCGGTCCTTTCACTCCTTTTACGAAAGAGGGGCCTCCAACTTCTCCCGCAGGATAAAGCTTTACAACATTAGCACCTAATTCCAGTGCATTAATAATCTCCGTTGCTGAGCCACATCCTGGACTCCATGCAACTCCCCTTCTATTGCAGGTTTTTGCTGTTTCAGTATCCAGAATTGGAGAAACAATGAAATTAGCGCCTAACTGAACGTATATAGCTGCAGTTGAAGCATCAACAACTGATCCAACTCCGAGCATCATTCCAGGGAGCTCTTTCTGAACATATCTTGCAAGCTCACCATAAATATCATGAGCAAAATCTCCGCGATTAGTGAATTCAAATATTCTTAAACCCCCATCATAACAAGCTTTTAGAACATTTCGACAAATCTCATAATCTGAATTATAAAAAACCGGGACAATGCCACTTTTCTTCATAGCAAGAGTAATCTCCATTTTGTCATATTGTGCCATAATTTTGCTTTGTTTATATTATAGGAACTGCAAATGTAAAACAATAGAGAGAGAATTAACAATCCTTCAATTGAAGTATTCAGTATTTTTGCAGACCAAAAGCTTATAATTTTTAGCTAAAGATTTCGAATATTGAATTGGTATTGCTTTCAATTGAAGTTAAGTACATCCATTTCAAGACTTTCAGAATGAAGTATTTTTATAATTGAAAATTGTTCTATAACTTTATGTAAACTGTTAAAACTTTTAGTAATATTTAACGTTTAATTTTATATAAATTTACCTGGATATTGTGTATTTTAGAAATCAAATTCATCAATTAATTTCAAATAATTAATCTTAATAATATTAATTTGCACTTGTTGTTTTTAAACTAGTTTCATCATGGCACGAACTAATAAATGGCAACCGGAAAAAGAAAAGCCCAGAAAATTTAAGCCAGAGGGCAAAAAAAAATCTTCTGTAAAAAGAATGAAGTACATGGACTTTGAGGAAGAAGATGAAGAACAATTTACATTATAATAACTAAATCAACAATTATGGCAACAAAAAAACCAAAAACTACTATAAAGAAGGCTAAGCCTGCTCCCCGTAAGCATAAAATCTCTGCACACGATATTCAGATCAGGGCACAGCAGATTTATAGGGACAGGATGCAAGCAGGTATTACAGGGAATGAACTCTCAGACTGGCTTCAAGCAGAAAAAGAATTGAAAGCCTTATAATATTCTGATTTTAATTATACTTGTCAACAGTTAGGTATCTGTATGGCATGTATTTTTATTTTGCTAATTCCAGTTCAGTTTTTGGAAGCCTTTATAAACAAGCTTTTCAAATGTGGTCTTTTGTTTCCTGTTCAAGAGCTTTCAATGATAAAGAGACATCAAGAAAAAGGTAAATTGATGATAATATTATGCCTCCAACACTGAGAACAAGCAATATACTGCCAATAAAATTCAAATCTACAGATACTATATTCATCACCAATAGTACGGGGATCATTAAACTACTGGTAAGAATGCTGAAGGCAATGCCCGCCATTGCAGATTTCAAATATTTATTCCTTCGATTAAGAATTTTAAGCTCATTTATTAAAGTGTCTTTTCGTTTTCCGTTGGATTGTCTTAATTCATCAGTAAGGATTCTGGATCTATCAATGGTCCTTCCAAGTCTGTTTGTAAGCGATAGTAGTATTAATCCAACTCCGGAAATAAGTGCTACCGGAGTAATGCTCGATTGCAAAAATAATATGAAGTGCTTTGTAGGTTCCAAAATGATTCTTTAAGTATTATTTTGTTAATTCAATATCGGAATTATCTTTGGTACACTCACTAACAGACCACTATTGCTTTTGTTAATCTCATCGATCGCTTTTTCAATCTGAAGCAATGTACAGGGCATAGTAGCAACAGAAAAAGTTGCTTTGTCCTTCATGTGTCTGTTATGACTTACAGTATCGATATTGATCTTCTGCTTACCAATGGCGGTAGTTACATCACCAGTAATTCCTGGCACATCAGCAGTTTCAAATGTAATAATGTAAGGCAATTCAAAATGAGAAGTATCAATTAATTCAAGTGAGCTATTATGATCCTTAGTCATACCCGATTGAGGATGTTTGGCTGCAAATACAATATCCGCAACTATTGAACTGGCTGTTTCATAAGATCCTGCACCGGCACCTATAAGTAAATGCTTACCAGAGTATTTATTTACTACCCGCACAGCATTAGTTGCTCCATTTACACCAGAAAGAAAATTACTATTCTTAACCATCATTGGACGAACAGTTGCATAAATTTTGTTATCTACCTTTTTAGCATAACAAATCAGCTTGATCTTGCATCCAATTTCTTCAGCAAATTCAATGTCTTCTTTATTAATATTTTCTATTCCTTCAATGGAAAAATGGTTCATTTCTGCTTCAACACCAAATGCCAGTCTTAATAAAATTACGAGTTTATGACCTGCGTCTCCGCCATTAATATCAAGCGCAGGATCTGCTTCTGCATATCCATTGTC
The DNA here is from genome assembly GCA_964456285.1 of uncultured Bacteroidales bacterium. Taxonomy (GTDB): domain Bacteria; phylum Bacteroidota; class Bacteroidia; order Bacteroidales; family UBA10428; genus UBA10428. The sequence continues at coordinate 2,151 of CAYWBC010000081.1, read as the reverse complement.
CTGTGCCAATCTCAATGCCTCTTTAAAATCCATGCCCTCATTCTGCATCATTGAGAGAATGTAATTGCTGGTACCATTCATAATTCCAGACAATGAAATAATACTATCACCACTAAAACTCTGCTCAATGGTCTTGATAATTGGGATAGCACCACATACAGCAGCCTCATAGCCAATGGTCACGCCATTTTGTTTTGCAGCTTCAAATATGGATTTTCCTCTTTCGGCCAACAAAGCTTTATTAGCAGTAACAAGGTGTTTATTAGCCTTGCAAATGTCTATTGCAAGGTTTTCTACAAAATCATTGCTACCTCCAATGGTTTCAACAACTAAGTTAATATCCTCTGATTCCAACAATTCTTTATTGTATTTTCCAGCTTCTTCTTTCGTAAGAGTTTTACCTCCTCCACAAAATAAATCGGCAGACAAATCAAATTTTTCAATTGCCGTTTTTGGATCCAATTCCACAATTTTCTTCAACTTGATTTTCCTTAATGACCTGTCCGATAGTGCGTCCTGCATATCGGTTAGAATTTTTGCAACTCCACCACCAACAGTACCACACCCCAGTATAGCTACATTGAAATCTTTCATAAACTTCTTCTATTAAATAATATGTAAGAATTAAGTGCGAAATTAGTAAAAAAAGAGTAGTTGCCTGATATAAGCTTGAAAGCATGCATCAATAATCATCTTTTAAATACCATTGATTTTTATTTCATCAACTGATCATAAAAAAATGAATAATACATAGCTATTACTTTTGCTGTATGTTCAGGTATATAAGAAGCCGCATGTCCGCCTTCAGTATTTTCGTACAAATACACTTCATATCCCATTTCTTCCATTCTAGCGGTCATTTTTCGAGCATGACCCGGATGAACTCTGTCATCCCTTGTTGACGTAAGGAATAATACCTTGGGATACTCAATACCGGCCTTGACATTCTGGTAAGGTGAATATTTGCTAATGTAATCCCATTCTTCAGGTATATCCGGATTACCGTACTCAGCCATCCAGCTATTGCCTGCAAGAAGATTGGAATACCTTTTCATATCAAGAAGTGGCACAAAACAAGCCACAGCCTTATAAAGATCGGGCCGTTGAACCATGACCGCACCTACCAGCAAACCTCCATTGCTTCCGCCATAAATCCCCAGATTTTCTGGTGATGTAATTTTGCGGCTAATCAAATCCTCACTAATTGCAATAAAATCATCATACGATTTTTGTTTGTTCTCCTTTATTGCAGAAAGGTGCCAATCGGGCCCATACTCACCACCACCACGTATATTTGCGATTACAAATACCCCGCCATTTTCAAGCCAAAATTTTCCTCTTGAACTACTATAATAGGGCGTTTCAGATATCTGGAAGCCTCCATAACCATATTGTATGACTGGATTATTGCCATCATACTTCATATCCTTATTATGTATAATAAAGTATGGTATTCGAGTCCCATCTTTAGATTCTGTCCAATTCTGTGTAACAAGTATATTCTCCGTTTCAAAATAGTCGGGTAAACTCATAAATTCTTCAGGAGAATTGTTATCAGCTTTATCAACATAAAGACTCGTAGATTGAATTGGTGACTCATAGGTCAGAAAATAATAAGGTTTATTTCTGTCAGCACTTACTATTTCAATCAAACCATTATCAGGAAGGTCTATAACTTTGCTTGTCCATTTGCCATTCTTATATTTGAATTGTAACAATTCACTAATAATATTATTTATGGTATTGATAAGAACAGCCTCGCTGGTTACTCTTATTTTCTCTACAGAAATAGCATGTTCTTTTTCCAAAAGTACCTGGTAGCTATGGAAGCCTTGTAATAAAGAATCCAGGTTCATAGCAACAACAGTCCCTTTTTCAATTAAATTTTCTCCATATTTCCAATCAACCAAAGCTTCAACGATAACTTGATCTTTAAAAAATTCAATTAAGAAATTTGCAGGCAGATCCAATTTAATTTGTTTATCATCAATAACATACAAAACAGTAGTATTATAAAAGTCTTTAGAATAGAATAACAATTCATGCTTTTTTTCAGGAGTAACCAAAATAGACATTCCCACTGATAAATCTTCTTCCGGAATCTCCAGAACAGTTTGAGCCTCTTCAATAGGAGTTCCTCTTTTCCATTTC
>CAYWBC010000080.1:0-18400 GCA_964456285.1 uncultured Bacteroidales bacterium | reverse complement strand
TACAGGTAGTGTGTTCAAAATGATTAATAAAGTTCTTCCAAAATCACCTATCTCACAGATATTATATAATTGATAATAAGCAATATGCAATTACTAATTTGGAAGATCAAATATAAAACCATTTTTTCTTCTACAATTAAAATCTTTAAACCTTAAAAATCATACTGTTATATGATTTTTCTGTAAAATATTGAGAGAGAAGTTTGAGATGACTTTGAACGGCCTACCTTACAGGGCTTTTCCTTATTATTGGATTTTTACCTCTTGCCAATATCTAGGAAATTACTCTTGAGAGGGGAAAACAAGGGGTGTATAATTGCTCTGTCAAAAACTTTTTTTTGTTTTAAATAAATTAGATTCAAATAAGAATGCCTTTAGCTAGGAAATGACCCGTGAAATAGTACTTAATGAGAAAATGTTCACTTGTAGGTTATTGCTAAATCATTTTACTACTTTTTCTACCAGATCAGCAGCTTCCTGAAGTGTGATGGCTGAAAATACTTCTAATCCTGAATCATCGATTATTTTCTTGCCTCCCTCAGCATTTGTTCCCTGTAACCTGACAATAACCGGAATATCTATATTTCCGATGGAATTATAAGCATCTACAACACCTTGTGCAACTCTGTCGCAACGAACAATCCCCCCAAATATATTAATTAAAATGGCTGTAACACTTGGATCTTTCAGGATTATACGAAAACCTGCTTCAACGGTTTGGGCACTTGCAGTACCCCCAACATCCAGAAAATTCGCCGGCTCACCACCTGATAATTTAATAATATCCATGGTTGCCATTGCTAGTCCGGCACCATTAACCATACAGCCAACATTTCCTTCAAGTTTAATAAAATTAAGCTTATGTTTAGAAGCTTCAATCTCTGTGGGGTCCTCTTCATTAAGATCTCTTAATTCTTCGTGTTCTGGATGCCGTATTAGGGCATTATCATCAAGGTTAACCTTCGAGTCGGCTGCATAAATAAGATCGTCTGAAGTCTTAATAACAGGATTTATTTCGAATAGAGAAGCGTTACAGGAAATATAAGCTTTGTACAAAACCTGAACAAATTTTATCATTTCTTTAAATGCTTTGCCTGAAAGCTCAAGATTAAAAGCAATCTTTCTTGCCTGGAATCCTTGAACGCCAATTCCGGGATCTATTTCTTCCTTAAAAATTAATTCAGGAGTATTTTTTGCTACAGACTCTATTTCCATTCCTCCTTCGGGAGAATACATGATAATATTTTTCCCGGTAGATCTATTCAATAATATACTCATGTAATACTCTTCCACAGGATTGTTGCCAGGATAATATATGCCTTGTTCAATTAATACTTTCTTTACTACTTTGCCTTCAGGTCCTGTTTGGTGAGTAATAAGATTCATTCCAAGTATTTCTTTGGAATACTTTTGTACTTCAGCAATTGATTTTGCGATTTTAACACCACCTCCTTTTCCACGGCCTCCGGCATGAATTTGAGCTTTCACTGCCCAGGTATCAGTATTTGTATTCTGTTGAATTTGTTTAGCGGCTTTCTCTGATTCTTTTGGATCAAATATGACTATACCTTCAGGTACTGGGACTCCATTGTCTTTTAAAATCTTTTTCCCTTGGTATTCATGTATATTCATTGTGTCTATATTTTCGGATGGCTTACGAAAGTATCTAATTTTTTCAGTTTGACAAAGAAGGTTTATAAGATATTATTTAAAGAACAATTGTTAGCAAAACAAATAATTTAGTTGTTTTGTATTCTACTAATTTGCGAACGATGAGAAAATTACTCAACGAGGAGCTCTCAAGAATAAGCTTAGAAGAATTTAAGACAGTTGATAAAATACCCCTGGTATTGGTCTTAGATAATGTAAGAAGCATGAACAATATTGGTTCTATCTTTCGATCTGCTGATGCTTTTCTTATAGAATCAATCAAATTATGTGGCATAACAGCGACTCCTCCTCATAAAGACATTCATAAAACAGCCCTGGGAGCAACTGAATCTGTAAATTGGGAATATTTTAAAGAGACAAAAGAAGCCATTAAGAATTTGAAAGACAAGGAGTATACTATTGTTGCAGTCGAACAAACCGAAGGAAGTATAATGCTTAATGATGTTTCAGTGAATACAGGTGTAAAATATGCCCTGGTTTTTGGCCATGAAGTTCGTGGCATTCAACAAGAAATTGTAGATATGTGCGATTTTGCAATAGAAATTCCTCAGTTTGGAACGAAACACTCCCTGAATATTTCGGTTTGTGCCGGAATACTTATCTGGGAAATTTACAGGAAAATCAGGAAATAAAAAAAGCGGCCAATTTATTTGGCCGCTTTCTATATTAAGAGATGTTATTTCTTATTGAACAGCAGTAATGAAAGCTTCATTAGCAGCATATTTCAGGAATTCAGCATCTTTTTTAGCATATTCCTTAAGTTTTGCATCTTTTGTAACAGAAATCTGAAGATTTTTAAATACAACTTCATCCTGTCCGCTGCGTGCACCAGCAACAGCTTTCAGATAATATACTTTTGCGCAATCAGTATCACCTAATTCACCCAATGTAGCAAGGCATTTATCAACGTCGCCATTTAGCAGTTGAGCTAAGCCAGCATTGAATGAAGGTTTGTTACCAAAGTAATTTACAGCAGCAGTATAATCTCCTTGTTTGATTTTAATGATTCCTAAGTTGTAATTAACTGCATCGCCTGCACCCATAGCTGATGTAAAAAGTTCTTCAGCTTTAGTAATGTCACCTTCAGCAAGAGCAACAGCTCCTAAGTTATTTTTGATAACATCGTTATCTTTAAGTGCCTGAGCTTCTTCGAATGCGGCTTTTGCTTCTGCAGTTTTTCCATCTTGCATTAGAATATAACCAATATTGTTTTTGGCTCTGAAACATTCTGGATAATTGGTTGAAGCTACTTTATAGATACGCAGTTTTTCAGCGTTATCGTCAGTTAAAGTTGCAGCATAAAGAATTTCTTCAAGATTCAAAGTATCAGGATTAGAAGCAGCAAAAGCAGCAATTTCTTCATCGGTGTAGCCAATATTGTCAACATTGATTGCTAACTGTGAGCGACGAAGTAAAGGAAGTATATCAACTTCTATTTCTTTAAAAGCTGCTGCTATGTTCTTTATTTCTTTTTCTCTTACAGCAGGATCTGAATACATAGAAAGAACACGTAAAATAAGGTCTTTGTCTTCAATACTAGATTCTTCCATCAGTTTTTTAAATCCGTCCCAGTCTTCTGCAGTCTCCATGCTACTTAAGAAACCTTCAACATCATAACCGTCAACTTTCGCTTTCTTTAATGCACGAGTCAGATATCTTTGAGCAGAAGTACCTCTGTTACCAGATAGTTTTTCGTTTAATTCATATGCTCCGTCAGGTGAAGCGTAAGATGAAATTTTTGCATCCTTAATCACGATTGTAGAATCTTTAGATGCAATAGCAATTTTATCCTGAAATGTTTGAACTTCTTCTTTCTTAAGTTCTGAGTTACGAACATCATACTTATTGATTACATAAAGAATCTCTGAACCATAAGTTTCAGGAACTATTCTCTGGAATTTATCTCCAACAAGAATAGATTTTGCTTTTCCATCAACCAAAGTTGGTGTAGCAATAACACCATCAGCGATTTTAATTCCTGGAATCGGCACAGGATCTTTATCCTTAATTTGAGCGCTCATTTCAACAACAAGCTCTGATTTAAGCATTTCTGGTGCGTATGCAATTTTACCAGTGTAGGTATAATCACCACCTGCGTAAGGAATAACCTTATTATTTGCTTCAACTTTCTCGCCCTGTAAAACAGTAGGTTCAAATTCAGTTTGACCACCTTCATATTTTAACACGGGCGTTGCAGTTACAACTGCTTTCTTATTAAAATATTTTTCTGGGAATTTGGTTTTGATGGTTACTTCAACTTGACCACCATGGGTTTCGACTGGTGATGGTTGAACATCGTAATCAACGGTGCTGGAGTTATCAACCATTTTGTTTAAGCCTCCACAGCTGCTAAATACTATAGCCGCAACACCAAATGTCATTAGGTTCAGCGTAAGTTTTTTCATGATGTACTTGTTATTTAATTTACAATTTTAATTTTTGCTGGTTTGTATAATAAAATTAGCTCTATTACAAACATAATAATGTTTTCTATATTAAAAAAATAAAACCTTCAGAGAGGTTTCAAATTTTTGCTAAATTACGAAAAAATAGAAAACTGCTTAGTAATCAATAGAATAAAATTATCAAAAGAATCATTATTTATTAAAAAAATCGATTACTTTTCAAATATTTTTAGGATTAAATGCCATAATATTAAGTACTTACGCCTATATTGCAGTAAGTAGCAATTAAATCTGTTGATTTTGCCTATATTTTCGTTTATCCTTCATTTTACCAATTAAGTACCCTGATATCATTCCAATAACAACAAAAATCAATGAAATATTAGCCAATTTGTTATTCATTAAGAATGTCAGGATAAACCAAAAGAATCCTCCTGCGATGGAACCCATTAGCGTAAAAAGTGATGTGTAGTATGCAGCAAACCTGAGCTTATGAATATTTACCATATGTGATACGATCTTATCCTTGTTAATTTCAAATTTTCTTCTGGTGTCTTTTTGATTCAGGCATTCGGGCAATTCATCAACTAATTCTTCGAGTAATTGTATATTTAATTTGCATGTCGGACAGCTGTCGGAATATTTTAAAGTTTTATTTGCTAATATAGGCAGCCGGGCTATATTGTAGAACCTGAAATCAGACGGGTGCATTTTGTCTTTCTTTTGTTCAAGCGATTGATAAAAATTTGTCAGCCAAATTTGATTATCCATAATTCACCTATAAAGATAATTGATTGAAATCTACAATAAAATAAAAAAGGCCAAAAGGCCTTTAATTTTATTCATGTCTTCGATCTTCCTTTTTCTCTTGATCTGGTTTTGGTAAAAGTACTTTTCTTGACAGTTTGAGATTTCCTGTTTTGGGATCAATATCAATAAGTTTCACTTCCAATATATCTCCAACCTTCATTACATCTTCCACGTTATTAATTCTTCGCCATTCAATTTCAGAGATGTGTAAAAGTCCATCTTTGCCTGGTATTACCTCAACAAAAGCACCAAAACTTACAATCGACTTTACCTTTCCTTTATAAATCTTTCCAATTTCAGGGACTTCAACAATAGCATTGATACGTGCCAAAGCAGCATCAATGGTTTCCTTATTCACTGCAAAAACATCAACAACTCCAACATTATCAACTTCTTCAATAATAATCGTAGCCCCCGTGGTATTTTGTATTTCCTGAATTACTTTTCCGCCAGGACCTATCAGCGCCCCGATCAATTCCTTCGGAATTGTTAATTTTTGAACCCTGGGTACATGCGGCTTGTAATCTTCTCTGGGCTCGGACATTGTTTCGAGCATTTTATCAAGTATATGAAGTCTGCCTTTTTTAGCTTGTTCAAGCGCCTGTGCGAGGGTTTCATAAGATAAACCATCCACTTTAATATCCATCTGTGTAGCAGTGATTCCATCTTTTGTTCCTGTTACTTTAAAATCCATATCGCCCAGGTGGTCCTCATCTCCTAAAATATCTGATAAAATAGCATATTTTCCTGATTCAGAATCAGTAATAAGGCCCATTGCAATTCCAGAAACAGGTTTCTTGATTTTTACTCCGGCATCCATCAGTGAAAGAGTACCTGCACAAACAGTAGCCATTGAAGAGGAGCCATTAGATTCAAGTATATCAGAAACAATTCGGATAGCATAAGAATTATCCTTGGGGATCATATTCTTTAAAGCGCGATGTGCCAGATTTCCATGTCCTACTTCTCTTCTGCTAATACCACGCGCAGGCCTGGCATCTCCTGTTGAAAAAGGCGGAAAATTATAATGCAGAACAAACTTCTCAGTACCCTTTATCAATACCTCATCTATCATCTTTTCATCAAGTTTAGTGCCTAAGGTAACTGAAGTAAGGGATTGTGTTTCTCCTCGAGTAAATACAGCTGAGCCGTGAGCCGCTGGTAAATAGTCAATTTCGCTCCAAATAGGCCTGATTTCATCCGTTTTTCTTCCATCAATTCGTACTTTTTCATCCAGTATAAGTGTACGAACAGCTTTCTTTTCCACGTCATGATAATACCTATTTATAAGTAATTCAACTGGTTCTTCTCCTTCAGGAAGCGTGGAAGTATATTCTTCAATGAAATTGGTTTTTATTTCCTCCAAGGCATCATGTCTTTCATGTTTACTTGGAGTATTTTTAACTATATCATATACTTTCTTATAGGTTTTATCCCTAATCAGCTTTTCAAGCGCTTCATCATTTACCTCATGAGAATATTCCCTTTTTTTAGTTTTGCCAACTTCTTTGCTTAACTCCAATTGAACCTTGCAATGTCTTTTTATCTCTTCATGAGCAAGTTTCATGGCCTCAAGCATATCTTGTTCAGACACTTCATCCATTTCCCCTTCCACCATGAGTATATTATCCTTAGTAGCTCCAACAAGTACATCCAAATCGGCTTCTGCAAGTTCAGAAAAAGTTGGATTGATTTTTAGTTTTCCATCAATACGAGCAACACGAACTTCTGAAATAGGGCCATTAAAGGGGATGTCTGATACGGCAAGAGCTGCTGAAGCTGCAAGTCCTGCAAGTGCATCAGGCATTATATCTTTATCAGCAGAGATTAAAGTAATTGTTACAAACGTTTCCGCATGATAATCATCAGGGAAGAGTGGTCGTAAGGCTCTGTCAACAAGCCGGGATACTAATATTTCATAATCGCCGGGACGTGTTTCACGTTTAAGGAACCCACCAGGAAATCGGCCCGCTGCAGCATATTTTTCTTTATATTCTACCGAAAGCGGCATAAAGTCGACATCTTCTCTTGCTTCTTTTGCGGAAGTAACAGCTGCGAGTAACATGGTGTCACCTTGCTTAACAACGACGGATCCGTCTGCTTGTTTGGCAAGTTTTCCTGTTTCGATCTCGATTTTTCTGTTATCACCCAGATCGATAGTTTTTATAATTGATTTATACATATGTTTTTAATTATTCGAATATTTTAATTAGGTAGTTTATGCGGGGGAAGAGAAATACAATGTATTTGTTGCTTCATTTTCTGATAAACACACCCCTTTTTATTTAAATGAAAAAAGGCAATTGCTCTGATTGCCTTTTCGTTTCTTATTTTCTTATATCTAAAGTCTTTATTATTGCTCTATATCTTTCAATTTCCCTTTTCTTTAAGTAATCCAATAGCCTCCTGCGCTTACCAACCAATTTAAGAAGAGCACGTTGAGTACTAAAATCCTTTTTATTGGTTTTTAGGTGTCCAGTGAGATGTTGAATACGGTGGGAAAATAGGGCAATCTGGCTTTCAGCTGAACCAGTGTCCGTATTAGACTTTCCGTATTTACCGAAAATTTCTTTTTTACTTTCAGATGTTAAATTCATATAATCTATTAATTATTATTTGTCATAAAAAAATGAAACGCAAATTTAGATAAAAATTGTTATAAACCAAGATTCCTACTCGTTTTAAAATATTATAAATGGTAGAAATCTTTGTTGCTGATAAGAAATGGTATTTAATACAAAATTAAAAATAAATAGGCTCGGAATATTATGCGTCTTCTCCTTCGATGAGTGTTTTTTTCAAGCGGTTGATTTGGTTGTTGGTTCCCAGGGCAAATAATTTATCGGTTGACAAAAGGAGAACTTCAGGTAAAGGATTGATAACAAATGAATTATCAGATCGTTTCAGCCCAATAATATTTGCTCCTGATTCATTTCGTATATCTAGCTCTCGGATGGATTTTCCTTCAAAGCTTGAATGCAGTTTCATACAATTTACTTCTTCAAGAGTAACATTTTCAACACTCTGGAGCATTAAAAAATCAAGAAATTCCACAACATCAGGTTGAGCAACCAGCTTGGCCATGCGTTGACCACCTATACGGTCTGGCATAATTATATTGGTAGCTCCTGCGCGTTTCAGCTTCACATCTGAATGCTCGTTTGATGCACGGCTGATAATTTTCAGATCCCGGTTCATTTCACGGGCAGTAAGCACTACAAATAAGTTATCGGCGTCAACAGGGAGCGTTGTTATTAAGGCATTTGCTTTTTCCACACGACACATTTCCATCACATCGTCTCGAGTTGCATCACCATGTATATAAAGCAATTTTGGATTTTCAAGAATACGTTCCATGGGTTCTTCCTCTCGTTCAATAATTACTATATCAACTTTGTGATCAAGTAATTCCTGAACAGCTTGTCTGCCATTGCGGCCATATCCGCAAACAATTACATGGTCTTTTAACTTTTCAATTTTACTTCTCACTTTTCTGCTTTTATAATAGTGACCAATAGCACCGTCTACAACGTATCTGGTAAATGTAGTAACTGCGTAAGCAAATATACCAAAACTAAAAATAATCAGAAAGGCAGTAAAATACATACCAAGGGTAGAAAGCGGATGAATTTCGCGAAATCCAACTGTTGCTATTGTTATGATTGTCATAAAAAAAGCATCAGTAAAGCTGAAGTTTTCAATAATAATAAAGCCGAAGATGCCAATCATCATAATCCCAAACAATAAGCCCAGGGCAATGTATCCGCTTCGTAGGGTATCTCTTTTCATAATTCTTTCTACTTCAAAATCAAATTACCAACCTGACATTCAAGACATCGCTTCTTCCTGCAATAATAATTTGTAAGCTGCAACAAGGCCTGACTGTCAGCTGCATGACGACATTTAATATCTAAATTATTCCATATTTTGATAATTCTATTGTTCTCGGGGTATATTTGTTCTAACAAATTTATGGTTTTTGATTTGTATTCTTCCATGTTCTTATTATCTGCATAGATAAACATAAAAGGAATAATTGTATTTATAATAATTGAATCTATCGTTTTCTTCCCAATAGATTTTACCTTAGAAGCCGATTCACTTCCAAAGGTATAGTGTTTCGTCCAATGCTCGCTTGCCTTGGCGTTAAACAACTTATAAATTTCTTGAGGATTTTGACAACTTAATGTTTTTGAGAACAAATTTCTTGAATTGTAAAGCAAAGAACTAAATTCTGCAATTCGAATGGTCGGAAAGTTTGATGGTCTGAGTCGGAGAAATTTCCATAAATGCTTCTTCATGGTTTTTAATTGAAATTTCTTTTTTAGAAATTCATACTCCTTTTTTAGTTGCCTGGGATATTCATCGTTAAAGTTATCTTCTAAAAATCCTGCTTGTCCAAACATTAGAGCTTCAACCTGATGTTTGTTATTGATAATTTTTAATAATATTTTCAAGGGAACTGATTTGGCAAGAATTTCAAAAGGAACCGCATTTACTTTCAGGCCAAAGCTTTTTGCAATTGCAATATAAAATGCTTCTTCCCAGTTGTTATTGGTAACTTTTAGTATGCTTTTTATGGAATCTGTTTTTTCTTGCAGACGCTCAACGGCCAATGAGCTTAGCCAGAAATGTATTAGTGACTTATCAAGCATATGTAGCGAGTTGCTGCAACGAATAAGGTCATTGTTATTCATGATTTGGTGAAACTTTTCAATTATTCCGGCATCTGGAATGATTGAAATAGAAGGGATTTTTCTATTGGATGAATTGTAACATTCGCCTTCAATATCCTGCGCAACATGTAGTATTACATTATCATATGAAGGATTCGTGTTGTGTTTATGTCTTTCCCAATCTGAAGATTTCAAATGAATCTCAACATTGCCCACCCATGTAGTGCCATCAATTTTTATTTTCGCGTTTGTGAAATCAGGTCCACTATCTCGGTTATGAGTTCCAGGGTGCAGAACAATTACTTTTTCATCGGTATCGGCGAGATACTCTTTGTTGTCGAAATACGAATTTTTCCAGATGTACTGAAGTAAGGCTTCTTGCATAATAACGTGAAGGTTTGGGCTAATATAAGTAGAAAATGCATGGAGAAATAAAATTCCTATACCAATCCCTTTTTTGAAAGGATGAATTCCATCTGCTCTTGTAGTTTTTGTGATTCTTTTGCTGCCATTTCAGCAAAATCATCACCATTGCTTGCGAAAATTATGGAGCGTGATGCATTAATCAGCAAACCACATTGTTTATTTATTCCGTACTCAGAAACTTCCTCTAAATCACCCCCCTGAGCTCCAATACCAGGAACAAGCAAAAAATGATCCGGGATTTGCTTACGTATATCAGCTAGCATTGAGGCTTTGGTAGCACCAATCACATACATCATATTATCCTTAGTTCCCCAATTTTTTGAGATATTGATTACTTCGCTGAAAAGAGTCTTACCTTCCTTAGAAGCGAAATACTGAAAATCGGCAGCACTTTGATTTGATGTGAGAGCAAGCAGAATTACATATTTATTATTGAAGCTTAAAAATGGTTTAACAGAATCTTCACCCATATATGGGGCAACAGTTACTGCATCGAAATTCATGTTTTCGAAAAATGCTTTTGCGTACATAGCCGAGGTGTTGCCAATATCACCTCTCTTTGCATCTGCAATAATGAAAACATCAGGGTAATTATCTTTTATGTAATCTACGGTAAGCTCTAGATCGGTCCATCCTTTTATTCCGCGACTTTCATAAAATGCAAGGTTAGGTTTATATGCAACTGCAAATGGGGCCGTTGCATCAACAATACGTTTGTTAAATTCAAAAACCGGATTCTCTGATTTAAGTAAGGATGAAGGTATTTTTTCAATGGCTGAATCAAGTCCAACGCATAGATAACTTTTCTTGTTTTTTATGTTTGAGAAGAGCTCGTCAGAATTCATAATATATCTTAATTCAATCCACTTGCTTTGAGACGTTCTGCATTTTCTGCCATCTGCAATTTATCAATTATTTCCTGGATTTCTCCATTGAGAATGCTATGTAAATTATACATTGTAAGATTAATTCGATGATCAGTAACGCGTCCTTGCGGATAATTGTATGTCCTGATTTTTGCTGACCTGTCACCTGTTGATACCATGGTTTTTCGCTTGGAAGATATATTGTCCAGGTATTTTTGGTATTCCAGGTTATAGAGACGTGTGCGCAGCTCAGCCATAGCTTTATCAAGATTTTTTAATTTTGATTTCTGATCCTGGCAGGTTACTACTATTCCCGTTGGTATGTGTGTCAACCTTATAGCAGAATATGTAGTGTTGACTGACTGCCCACCAGGGCCAGAGGAACAGTATTCATCTCTTTTTACATCTTCATTTTTGATTTCAACGTCAAATTCATCTGCTTCAGGAAGTACTGCTATGGTTGCTGCTGAGGTATGGACGCGGCCCTGAGTTTCGGTTTGTGGCACTCTCTGTACCCGATGAACTCCTGATTCGTATTTCAATATACCATATACTCCGTCTCCCTTGACATTTAATATAATTTCTTTATACCCTCCTACAGTACCCTCGGCAAAATTACTTATTTCAGTTTTCCAGCCTTTCGCTTCACAATATTTAGTGTACATCCTCATCAATTCTCCTGCAAAAATACTGGCCTCATCTCCCCCGGTTCCTGCACGGATTTCCATAACCGCATTTTTATCGTCTTCAGGGTCTGAAGGAAGAAGCAGAAATTTGATTTCTTCTTCGAGTGGAGCGACTTTTTCTAAAAGTGTATCGAGTTCCTCCTTGGCCATTTCCCGCATTTCTTCGTCTTTTTCCGTTGCCAATAATTCTTTTGTGCTTGTTATATTGCTTAACAGGTTCTTATAACTATTGAAGGCGTTGACAACGGGTTCAAGGTTTTTATATTCTTTGTTCAGCTTAACATAACGTTTCATATCGTTAATGATATCTGGCTGGGTGATAAGATGGCCAACTTCCTCAAAACGGGTTTTTACACCCTGCAACTTTTGTAATATTAAATTTTCTGCCATCGCTTTATATAATCAATATACAAATTCTCCAAATTCACTTTTGATAGTAAGCTTTTTTCTGCCTATATTTTCAACTCTTCCAACAATCTGAGCGTCAACATTGAAGCTTTTTGAAATATCAATAATAGTTTGAGCATACTTTTCAGGCAGGTAAATTTCAAACCTATGTCCCATGTTAAAGACCTCATACATTTCTTTCCAGTCTGTTTCAGATTGTTCTTTAATGACCTTAAATAATGGAGGTAAAGGAAACATATTGTCTTTTATTATATGAAGATCATTTACAAATTTCATGACTTTAGTCTGAGCACCTCCTGAACAATGCACCATTCCATGGATATAGGATCTTATTTCATTAAGAACTTTTACAACAATTGGGGCATATGTCCTTGTTGGTGAAAGAACTAGTTTTCCGGCTTCAATATTCAGTTCAGGAATTTTATCTGTTAATTGATACTTTCCGGTGTAAACCAGCGAGGAAGGAATTAGATCATCATAGCTTTCAGGATATTTAATTGCAATATGATTATTGAACATATCATGCCTTGCAGATGTAAGTCCATTGCTTCCGATGCCGCTGTTGTATTCATCTTCATAGCTTGCCTGACCATAAGAACAAAGTCCAACAATAACGTCTCCTTCCTGAATGTTTGTTTCAATAATTTCACTTCGTTTCAAACGGCAGGTTACGGTCGAATCAACAACTATTGTTCTTACTAAATCGCCAATGTCTGCAGTTTCCCCTCCTGTAAGAAACATATTTACACCATAGTTTGAAAGCTGGGAGATTAGCTCATCAAATCCCCTAAGTATATACATGATAACTTCACCGGGAATTTTAATCTTGTTTCTGCCAATGGTAGAAGAAAGTAATATGTTATTTGTAGCCCCAATACAAAGTAAGTCATCAAGGTTCATTATTATTGCATCCTGAGCAATTCCTTTCCAAACATTCAAATCATGAGTTTCTCTCCAGTAGATATATGCCAGGGAAGATTTTGTTCCGGCCCCATCAGCATGCATAACAGTGCAATATTCCGGATCTCCAGTTAAAAAATCTGGCAATACCTTACAAAATGCATTTGGAAACAGGCCTTTGTCAAAGTCCTCAATTGCTTTATGTACATCTTCTTTTTGAGTAGAAACTCCCCTAAGTTCGTATCTGGATGTTGTGCTCATGTATTTTTAGTAATTGGTGCTGCAAAAATATAAATAATAATGATACTGTTGGGAGAACAGAAAAGTTAATAAATATGATTTTGAAGAAAAAATGTTATTGTATATAACTAAAAAGGGCTGTGAAATTTCACAGCCCTTTTTAAAATCAACAACCTTATCATTACCTATTTATGATCTACTATAAACGTATGTAAGAAACTCATTCCTAATATCATTATTGGTAAACTTTCCATGAAAACTGCTTGTGGTGGTTGAGCTTCCTTTATCTTTTATACCTCTCATTGCTACACACATATGTTCTGCTTCAATAATAACGGCTATATCTTTGGTTTTCAAAACCTGCATAAGTTCTTCAGCAATCTGCTCTGTTAAACGTTCCTGAACCTGGGGTCTCCTTGCAAAATGATCCACAATACGATTGATTTTTGACAAGCCGATAACATGTTCATTTGAGAAATATGCAATATGAGCCTTGCCCAAAATGGGAACAAAATGATGCTCACAATAGGATTGTACATTGATATCTTTTTCAACCAGCATTTGTTTGTATTCAAATTTATTTTTGAATAATGTTATGTCCGGCTTATTTTTAGGATTCAAACCACTGAAGATTTCAGCAACAAACATTTTCGCTACGCGTCTGGGAGTATTTTTGAGACTATCATCTGTCAGGTCCAGCCCCAAAGTTTTCATGATCTCCTGAAAATGCAATTCTATTTTGTTAATTTTTGATTCATCATCCATCAGAAATGCATCCTCACGCAGAGGAGTATTTTTATTGCTTGCAATATGATCATTATCAATTATCCTGAGAAATTCATTGAATTGATCAGGATTCATTGAATCTTGCGATTTTGCTATATTATTTAGTATGTTCACTTCTTAATTGTTTATAATGATCGAGATACTTAATATGCATTAATTTAATTCGTAGTCTTTTAGTTTTTCCATTAGCTTCTTGCGTGTGAAGAAAATACGGCTTTTGACCGTTCCAATTTTTAGATTGAGCTTATCAGCAATTTCTTTATACTTATATCCTTCAGTATGCATTAAAAATGGCTGTTTAAATTCATCGCTCAATTCATTTATCTTCCTTTTAATTTCTTTTACTGAAAATTCTGAATCAGGTGTTTGAAAAGCTGATTCTTGATTTAGATTCAGATAATACAAATCTTCAGTATTATCAAATGTTGTATTGGCTTTCATATTACGTCTGTAATTATTAATGAATGTATTTTTCATTATAGTGAAAGTCCATGCTTTCAAATTTGTATTTTCTTCAAATTTTTCTCTATATGTTATGGCTTTTGCAAACGTTTCCTGAAGCAAGTCTTTTGCATCTTCATTATTAGAAGTAAGACTCAATGCAAATCTTTCAAGATTTCCGGAAAGATTTGTTAGCTGGTAGTTAAATTCAATTGCTGTCATTTGTCTTAATTTTTAAGTTGATCGTCATTAAAATGTTTAACAAAAATACATAATAGTTAAACATCAATCAAATCCTACTATGCCCTCCATACCCCTATTTCAGCTTGTTTTTAAATTAGAATATTATGCAAAAACTACTGTTTATAGCTGTTAAAATCAATTTCTATCGAATGATTCTAAATAAGTTATAAATAACAATATTGATGTACTGTTGTGTTGAATGAAAGAATAACATCATTAAACATTTAATTTTTGTTCTCCACACTATTATTGTGCATAGAATTTTCATTCAAATTTCATGTATTTGAAGAATGAAGATTCACAGTTTTGACTGGAATACTTCAAAGAGTCAAACACATTTTTAAAACATTCTATGTTTCTGAAAATGAAAATGAAATTGAAATTGAAAGGAATTTCTATGGAATGCTTTCTTCAAATTATCATATAAGTTACGATTATTTATTATGATAATGAAATATTAGAAATTTTACTGAATTACTAAGTTGAGGGGCTTATTTTTTGTAAAGAGAGTTTAATTCTTCAATAAGTGTTTTTGGTGAATTTACATAGATAGCATTATTAGGAAAATCATCTTTTAACTCAGATGCTCTATTACCAGAAACATAGCAAGTACTTTCCGGAAATTGTTTTGAAAGGCTTAACAAATAATTAAAAACATCGCAATCTGCCATTGAGTTAATAAAGGAAGTAAGAAAATAATCAGGTTGACAAATCTCCCCAACTGCTTTCAGGTCAATTAGAGGAACGCTTTGACCAAGATAAATTACCTTATGTCCTCTTTTTCTAATAATATAACTTGCAAATAATAAGCTCATTTCATGCAATTCTCCTTCCGGAAGAAACAGTATGAAAGTTTTTGCATCTGCTTGGTTGTCGCCTATCTGACTATCAATAGCAACAAGCATCTTTTGCCTTATCAGATTGGATACGAAATGCTCCTGGGCCGGATTGATTGACCCGGTTTGCCACATAATCCCAATTCTTATTAGGAAAGGATTCAAGATCTTAATTACTGTATCTTCAAATCCAAGTTGAATTATTGCTCTTGATAAAATCTTCTCAAATCTGATTTCATCAAGGTCAATCATCGCAATAGTCAGATTTTCTATTAAGCTTTCAGAATCGGAAGTTTGTTCAGAAAGCTTAGTAATATTTGCTGCAATCTCAATGGAAGACAATTGAGCAATTTTTGAAATCTTAAAACCATTCTTATTCAGAATGGATACATTCAATAGCTTTTTCAGATCAGAATCACAATAAGCGCGAATATTTGTTAGGGTTCTTTCAGGATCTATTAAACCATATCTTTTTTCCCATATTCGGATTGTATGAGCTTTTATACCCGTGAGTCGTTCAAGATCTCGTATTGAATAATTAGCCATGGGATTTCTATGCTATAAAGCTCTAAAATTAATGATTCATTATGATATGCATTACTTAAACATGTGAGACTGAATGATTGTTTAAAGAAAACTCATATTTTTCTAATTACATTTACTCCATCACGAAATGGAAGTATGATGTTTTCTACACGTTCATCATGTAATATATATTCGTTGAATGCAACAATTCCCTGGGTTTCTTTATCCTTATTTTTCTCCTTATCCAGTACTTTGCCATCCCATAAGACATTGTCTGCCAGAATAAATCCTCCTGGATTCACCTTATCGATGATCAGTTTATAATAATCAACATATTCATTCTTATCGGCATCAATAAATACCAGGTCAAAAAGCTTATCAATTTTTGGGATAATCTGAATAGCATCTCCTGTCAGAATCTGTATTTTATCAGCTATGCCTGTTTTTTGGAAATATTTTTCCGGGAAAATTGCTATCTCATCATTTTTATCAATAGTAATAAGTTTACCGCCTTCTTCCAATCCTTTTGCCATACATATGGCTGAATATCCTGTGAAAGTTCCAATTTCAAGAATATATTTTGGTTTGATCATATAGGATACAAACTCAAGAAATTTTCCTAAAACCGGACCTGAAAGCATTCTGGGGTAAATTGTCTTTAAATTTGTTTCACGATTTAATTCGGAAAGGATTTTGTTTTCAGGAGTAGAGTTTGATAATACGTATTTATCAATAGATATTTCGTTTGCATTCATAGATCATGGAATTAATAGTAAATCAACGAGGAGAGCTGCTGAGAAATGAAAGATTCATTGGCAATATCTCTGATTTCATTAGATGTTATGTTCTCTATTTTATCAACTACTTCCTGAAAAGTAAATACTTTCTCATGAAGTATCATGCTACGACCGTTGGCCAACATTTGATTTTCATTGTGCTCAGAAGAAATTGCAATCTGACCAATTAATTGGCGTTTTGCTCTCGATAATTGCACCGTTCCCAGTTTTGTGTCTTTTAATCTTTTAAGGTCTGTATGAATAAGTTCCAGGCATTGAGTAAGATCTTTGCTATCGGTACCAAAATAAACATGAAAGATTCCTACATCAGAATATGTCGAGTAATTTGATTCTACATTGTAGGCAAGCCCTTTTTTCTCTCGCAATGACATATTTAAACGTGAATTCATTCCAGGGCCGCCAAGCAAATTAATCAGAAGATGCATCCCAAATCTTTTTTCATCCTTAATGCTGTAAGACTGGTTGCCAATAATACAATGTGTTTGGTAAGTGTTTTTTTTCTCCTTATTATTTATCGCCTGATAGCGATTAAAATCATATGCCAGTCGTGTTTTCTTTCTTTCAAGCCTGTCGATATCTGAGAAGTACTTAATGAAATATTTTTGAATTCGATTAAAAGAAACACTTCCAATACTTGATACAACTATTTCATTGCTTGGATAGTTTGAGCTAAAAAAATTAATAATATCATTCCTGGTGTAGGAATGAAGAGTTTCCTTTGTTCCAAGAATATTTCTTGCAATAGGATTATGCTTGAATACGATTTCTTCAAAATCATCATAGATCTGATCTATAGGAGAATCTTTATATGAATTGATTTCATCAATTATTACTTCTTTTTCTTTCTTTATTTCTTTTAATGGAAAGATGGACCGGAAAAGAATATCGGACAATAATTCAAATGCCCTCGGAAAGTAATTATTGAAAAATGTAGTATATATAGAGGTTTCTTCTTTTGTAGTGTAAGCATTTACTTCTCCTCCAACATCCTCCATTCGGCTAAGAATATGATGGGCTTTTCGCTTTTTAGTACCTTTAAAAATAAGATGTTCTATCAAGTGAGCCATACCATGCTGATCATCAAGTTCATCTCTTGAGCCTGTATTAATTAATACTCCGCAATGCGCCACAGGTGATGCTACTTGTTGATGAATCAAGCGGATTCCATTCTCCAAAACATAAGTATAATATTCCATCTGCACAGGTCTGAATAAAAAAGAGTTACAAAAGTATAAAATGATATTGTTTTTCCTATTTAAGAATTTTTGTTACTGAAAGCTTGCTAGTAAAAGAAATGCGGTGAAATTACAAGAAAATTGAGGAAAATAATTCATGCATTATTAATTGCAGTTTCTGTTTTGTGAAAAACATTTTTTTGTATAGATTTGCAGCGCTTAAGAAAAATGGTGGCATAGCTCAGTTGGTAGAGCAACGGACTGAAAATCCGTGTGTCCCTGGTTCGACTCCAGGTGCTACCACAAAAACAGAAATGAGTGTGAGTATTGAGCAAGAGTAAAATACTCACACTCATTTCTGTTTTCCCTCAAGACTCACACTCACACTTTTGCCACAAGTGCTTTTTAGTTAATTGTATGCCAAGAGCGAGAACACTCACTCTTTTTTCTCAAGACCCACACTCACACTGATTTATAGTCCCATATCGTCGCCACCAAAGTCATTTCCG
>CAYWBC010000079.1:0-18696 GCA_964456285.1 uncultured Bacteroidales bacterium | reverse complement strand
CATTACCTATAACAGAGGTTAGTTTAACTGAATACTGGGAAATTGCAGCTCCCAATGGGTCTCAGAGTCAAATTCGAATCGACCTTGATGGTTCAAGCGATATGGCAAATGGTTCTAGCCTTGACAGTCTTCGCCTGGTAACCTGGGACGGAAGCGAATGGGTAATTGTTGGAGGCGCTCTTAATCATACAGGCACATCAGCATCTGGGACAGTCACTACAAGTACAAATGTATCATTTGATGGTACAACTCAATTATTTGCCCTTGCATCAATACAGACCATTATATATGCTACTGTAAGCTTTTCAACTGCCGACCATGAAATATGCATAGGGAGTTCCACTACACTATCAGCCGTATTCAACGGTGAAAATCCCTGGGATTTTAGCTATTCTGATGGAACAACTACTTATAATCAAACAGGATTAACAGTTCCAACATTTAATATTGTTGTTTCACCTGCAGTTACCACAACATATACTTTATTAAGTGTTTCAGATAATAATGGACCCGGATCTGTGGTTGGGAATATTGATGTAATTGTTACCGTAAATGCTTTGCCAACACCTACGCTAACTGGTAATATAACTGCCTGTCAGGGTGAAACAGGAGTTGTTTACACTACGGAAGCTGGCATGACTGATTATGATTGGATTTTACCCGGCGGAGCTTTGGTCACTGCGGGAGGTACAATACTGGACAATACTGTTACTATTTCCTGGACAGGCACAGGAACACAGACCATTAGTGTAAATTACACAAATGCCTCAGGATGTACTGCAGCATTAGCAACAGAGCTTGATGTTGAAGTATTCCCCGAACCTGTTCCGACAATTGCCGGTTCTGATACAGTTTGTAATGGTTCTACCGGATTAGTTTATACTACTGAAGCAGGAATGACTACCTATGTATGGATAGTCTCGGCTGAAGGAACAACAACTGCTGGAGGAGGGGCCGCTGACAACACAGTGACAGTTACCTGGGGTACTCCTGGCACAGGAAACGTATCTGTTTATTATGTAGACACAAACAATTGTACAGGTTCACCTGCAGATATTGATGTTGAGGTTATGCCAACCCCAACAACCGGACCCACATATCATATTAGAAATACTGTATTTCAATGACATATATCATGTTTATAAATATTTGCCAAAATGTATATAATCACTAATTAAAGCGTTCACAAATAGCATTTATCAACAGATTGACCACTTATATGTAAAAAATTTTAATTAACTTAAATATAATGTAACAAAAGGTACCTCTTTTACGGTATAACAGGGTATTAATAAAGAAAAAACAATATTAAAATATCACAAACATGTTTAATTTACTAAAACAGGGAATTATGAAGAGAGTATTTATTTTTAGATCAGTTTTTGTAGCGGCTTCGCTGCTATTATCATTTGGGCTTTTTGCCCAGACACACCCAGGTACAACAATACCTGGAACTCCGGGAAATTTGGCAACAGAATATGCAAGTTCCGTTGCTGAAGCGACTACTTACATGGTTGAAGGAACATCAGTTCCAATGTTTGCTATGCCTGATGCTTATTATCATCCAACTTATAATGCGGGTACAGGTACGTATACCTTGACTGATGGATTCACATGGGATTGGACAGAAGGTACAGGAAACATTACATTTAGTATTGACGGCGCAGAGGACAACTATACCGTTGCTACAGCCGCCGCAGCTAGTGCAGGTTCATATACTGTTCATGTTGAAGAAACAGCTCCAATTGCATGGGGTGGTTGTGCTGATGCAGGTATTGATCTTGCAGTCAACGTAGTTGCAATACCTACTTCTACTTTAGGTGGTAGTTCAGCTTCTGAATATTGTGCTGGCGATCCTACTATTCCGGTTGCATTGAATCAGACTATTTCTGATGGATGGCAGGAATATAATGTTGTATGGAGATTGCAGATCCATACTTTAACTGGTCTGGGTGCCATTGACTTTTATTATGATGATGAAACAGGAGCAAATCCAACTGTAGGTCAGAAATATGCAGTAAACAACACAACTGCTCTTCCTGAGCGTGTTGTTGCTTCTGGTGCAAGTTCAGTAATGACAGTTGGTAGTTTTGCAGTTATCAACACTTCAACAACTGTTTATACTTATGAACTAATAAGCATAAACGATCAGGCTCTGAGGTTTGGTGATTTTATTGCTCTTAACGGTGATGATACTGACCCTAGTGCTTTCACTTACAATGCTATAGGTGAAACTGTTTCTATTACTATTCACCCAGCTCCAACAACAGGACCTATCTATCATATAAATTCTGTTTGGGCTAACTAAAAAATACGTTGTATTTTAGCATAGAAGAAGTAGGAACTTAATAGCAATTCCATTGGTTCGAAGAAACCTTATATTAATAACATTTATTTTGTTAAATATTACTTTCGGATACGGGCAGGTTCAACTGGAACCTGCCTGTGCTGAAAGTACCCAGGTGTACGGGGTTTCCGGATATTCTGATTCTGAGTTTATTTGGTCATTCGATCTGGGACGTGGAACTGTTATTGAAGGGAATAGTACAGATACCATTACAATACGCTGGGGATATGCCACCGGCGATGTTCAGCTTGAGGTTCTTGAAGTAACCAGTCAGAATTGCAGCAACGTTCCTTCGCGTGCATGGGTTGAGATTATGGCCCCTGCTGTAGATCTTGGTTATGATTTTCCGGAAATTTGTGGAAACGATTCTTTGGTATTGGAAGCAGGTGATAATTATGAACCTGATTTCAGTGTTTTGTGGCATGATGGAAGCACAGGAAGTCAATACATCGGAAGAACTACGGAACAAATATGGGTAAAAATAACCGACGGATTTGGTTGTACCAGGTATGATACGGTTTCATTGTTGGTTCATCCCTTACCAGAAGTTTATATTGGCAGAGATACCGTGTTGTGCGATCCAGGTAGTACTTATGCATTACGTCCAGGTGATTATTCTACTTACACATGGACCACATCAAGAACCGGATGGGAACTTGAAGATAATAACTGGGAATATATAGTGTATCCAAATGATTCAGAAAAACCAGATACTATTGTACTGGATGTCCAGGATTATAATGATTGCTGGGCAACTGATTCTATGATATTGTTCCCTTGCAATTATGAAGCACTTTTCATAGACATGCCCAATACAATTACACCTGATGGCGATGGCATAAATGATGTTTGGAACATTCCGTATATGGAGTTTTTTGATGAAAGTGTTCTGGAGGTATTTGACCGATGGGGGCGCCTGGTTTATAGATCTACCAGTGTTTTTGAAAATCCATGGGATGGAAGATCGAAAGGAAAAGAATTGCCAATGGATGCATACTACTTCGTTCTTGATCTGAAAATGCCGGGATCTAAACCAATTGTTGGGACTGTTAATTTAATTCGATAGAAAGTTTCAGGTAAAACAGTTAATTTAGAGATATTTATTTAAGAAGAGATTATTGCTTACATGAGTCTACTTATTGATCCCATGGCAAAAAAAAGAGGAATGAAGTTCTCCCATTTATATATTGTCTTATTTGTTATTTTTCTTTCTACGGCATCAAAGGCTCAACAATTCCCCATATATACTCAGTATATGATGAATTCATTCCTGTTGAATCCTGCAGTAGCTGGTCATGAAGGGTATACTGCGGTGAATTTAACCGTAAGAGAACAATGGGTAGGCTTAAAAGATGCACCAAGTACTTATGCTGTTACTGCTCAAACCAGATTATTGAAGAATAGTTTTATTTCACGCTCTAAATCGATTCGTCGCAGAAAAAGAGTAATGTCACGTAGCGGTAGAGTAGGACTTGGTCTCTATATTTTTCATGATCAGAACGGTGCTTTTGGAAAGACAGGAATTCAGGGAACTTATGCGTATCATTT
Source organism: uncultured Bacteroidales bacterium (assembly GCA_964456285.1). Classification (GTDB taxonomy): domain Bacteria; phylum Bacteroidota; class Bacteroidia; order Bacteroidales; family UBA10428; genus UBA10428. The sequence goes on along the minus strand of CAYWBC010000079.1, from coordinate 14,801 downwards.
GACTTTACGACGTTCGCAATTGTCTATGGGTGCTTCTTTAAGTACATTTCAGTATAATCTGGATAAAAGCAAATTAAATCCTGAAAATCCAAACGATCAGTTATTATTGAGTACAGATAATAATGCTTTCATTACCGATGCTAACGTTGGTGTATACTTTTCTGACAAGAATATCTATGCAGGTATTTCTGTGCAAAATCTTTTTGAAAGCTTTTTTAGATTCAACAATAGGGAGGGAGCTGGATTTAAGCTTGAGAGACAATACTTAACCATGGCAGGATATCGGTTCGATTTGATTGATTTCTTGTTTATTGAACCTTCATTTCTTTTTAAAATTGGCGAAGTTTCAGTTTCACAGCTGGACCTAAACTTAAAGTTTTATTTTAAAGAAGATTACTGGGCGGGTATTGCCTATCGTACAGGAAGTGGTTCAAGAATTTCGACAGAATCAACAAATGGTCGCGGGTCATCACTTATAATTATGGCAGGAGCCCGAATAGACAAATTTTATTTTGGTTATGCTTTTGATTACTCATTTAGTAGCATAAGTTCCAGAACAATCGGATCGCATGAGTTAATGCTGGCTGTGAAATTTGGTGACAGCTCAAGAAGATACAGATGGCTGAATCGTTATTAGGTTTTATTCGCTATTAGCTTGTTAGCTTTTTAGGTAGTATTGGTTTCCGCAGACTTCTCATTTATTTTTTTGTTTCCTTACCAAGATCATACATTTTAACTTCTGTTCTGATTACGTCGTGCTTTTTTCTTTCGAAACCTATAAACTCTATGTATTTTCCATCTTCATTAACAACGCATTCTGCCGTTTTTGTTCCATCTGGCATATAGCGGTATTCAATTATTTTTGGAACAGAGTCATTGGCAGAAGTCCAAACCTCTCTCAGAACCTTAGACGTAACAGGGTCATATTCATATATTACCTGAATTTCCCTAATCTCCTTTGTATAATATGTTTTTTTTATTTCTGAGCTTAAAATATTTCCATCCTTAATTTGTGATATTATTTCTTTGCTTTTAAGTTTATCATCCTTGTATCCTTTTTTATACTGTGTATACTCTATTATTTCATTCACATTGTAGGTATAATTAGTTTTTTTCTGCCATTTGTTTTTTTGATTTGATGTTACTTTTTCAATTAGCATGGTGTCATTATAATTGTATTCTATTCGCTCAGCAAATTTTATTTTATCCTCAATTCTTTTATAAATATCTATGTTTGATAAAAGATCATTTTCCAGGTAGCTGTATCTTTTGATTTCCAAAATGGAATCGTTGTCCTGGAAAGTTTCAGCAGAGACCAGGTTTTTGTTATCATAAATAAAGGCAACATAATTATCAATTTTCATCAATGTATCTTTGAATGCAATTTGCCTGATCAATTTCCCTTTCAAGTCGTAGGTTTTCTGTTCAATAATTTGCTTTTCTGCTGTTCGTTTACCATTAAGCACCTTATACTTATATATGTTTTCTGCTATTATGCTATCAGGCTGTGCCCACAAATCAGATTCAAATGCTACTACTGCTATTAAAAGAAACAGGTATTTTTTCATAAGTTAATGTTGTTTACAATATTGTTTACGCATGTCAGAAGCTTGTGTATTTCCCATTTCAGCAGAAGTCTTTAGGTCACTGCAGCCATTAGCAAAATCATTCAGGCTTATTTTCTGAACACCCATTGCAAAATATACATCTGCGGTTTTCATGCCCAGTTGGATGCATTTATTAAGATCTTTGAGGGCATCCTCATGCTTTTCCATTAAACCGTAAGCTATTCCTCTGTTGTAATATGCATCAGCAAAATCTGAATTGATTTCCAAAGAATGATTAAAATAAACGATAGCCTCTTTGTTTCTGTTTTGCATCAGTTCCATAACTCCAAGTAAATGATATGCACTTGCGCTATGTTCAGATTTTGTATCAAATTTAATGCAGTTATTCAGGTATTTTTTTGCCTCCTTTGGTTGATTTAATTTAAGAAAAGCTAATCCGGAATTGTAATTTGCACCTGCAACCTTATACTTAAGTTCAGATGCCTTAATAAAGTCATTGATTGCTTTATTGTAATCTTCGGTATTTGCATAAGATTTTCCTCTGTTAAAATAAGCCTCTGCAATAGTATTATCTAAAGAAATTGCACTGGAGAAATCAGTAATTGCACCCTCAAAATCCAATATTTTCATTTTAAAATTTCCACGATTAATAAATGCATCAGTATTGGAAGGATCCAGCGCAATGAGTTTATTGTAGTTTTCAATTGCAGCCTCAAAATCTTCCATTTTACTTAATACAATTGCGCGTTCTTTCAGAATTTCAATATTTTCCTTATCAAGTTCCCGGGCTTTCAGGTAATCATCTGCAGCACCATTCAAATCATTAAGATTTGCACGTGCAATTCCACGGTAATAGTATGCATAAGATAGAAGCTTGTCTTTTTCAATGGCAAGAGTCAGGATGTCAACAGCATCAATAAATTTAGTTTCCATTACCAGAATCTGTCCTTCAAGCGCGTAGGTCTCAGCATTTTCAGGTGATGATTTTATAAGTTTTACAAGTACTTCTCTGGCTTCCGTTATTTTACCCTGGGCCAGTTGCGATTTTATAAGATTAATAAAACTGATAGATGAGTTTCTTTTCCAGAGCAGTGACTTTTTAAAGTATTTTTCAGCCATCACATATTCATCCTCCTGGTAACTGTTAAGGCCTTTTTGATTTAATGAATCAGCAACAGGTTTTCTGATTGAAAAATAGACTATTATTAAAACAACTACAATCAGGCAAATCGATACCAAAACTTTTCTATTCATAATTACATAGTATTTATTCCAAAGAAAAGATACAAAAAATGAATGGAATATAAGAAGTAGAATGAAAAAATTAACCGCAGTTGATGGGGTACAGATGTTCTTATTCCTAACTAGCTATTTGGCATTAAAGTATGTGTCAATTTTTGACAACAGCTCTACAAGGTCCAGAGGTTTGGTAATGTAATCATCACAACCCGCATCAAGACATTTTTCTCTCTCATTAGTCAAAACATATGAAGTTTGCGCTATTACAGGCATATTGTAATTTATTTTTTTTATTTCATGTGTAGCCTCATAGCCGTCCATTATCGGCATTTGTATGTCCATGAGAACAATATCAATATTTTCTTTTTTAAACAAGTTAATTGCCTCTATTCCATTCCTGGCATGTACAATTCTGGCTTTCGTTCTGGTAAGGCATGAATTAATTACTTTAAAATTCATATCTTCATCTTCGGCAATTAGAATGGTTTTTTTGGACCAATTGTAATTCTTATTTGGCAGAGGTCTTGAAGTATATTGTTTTTCATTGACTACATCGACATAACGCAATCCTGTAGAAGGTACAAGCATATAAAAAATACTTCCTTTTCCAGGTTGTGATTCAACCCAAAGTTTTCCTCCCAGCAATTCCGCTAAGTTCTTTGATATAGTAAGGCCTAAGCCTGTGCCACCATATTTTCTGTTTAGGTCTGTTTCAATTCTTGAGAATCGCTCAAAAATTTTTGCTTGTTTTTCTATAGGAATTCCTGTGCCTGTATCTTTCACATAAAACAGTATTCCTTTATTATTCTCTTTAAATCCAAATTCAATGATGCCTTTCTTCGTATACTTGAAAGCATTTTCTAAAAGATTGCTAAGTACTTGTTTAACTCTGACAGCATCTGTATTTACTATGCAATCTCTTTGAGTTTCAATATTAAGGATAAGCTCAGCAGAATAATTATATTTTAATTTCAGTTTAATAAAGACGCTTTTAAGCTCTTTTAATAAATGTGATATATTGATCGGATTTATTGATATCTTAAGCTGTTTAGCTTCAATTTTCGCGGTATCAATTATATCATCAATCAATCTTAAAAGACTGTCGCCTGCATTTGTAATATGATCCAGGTATTCATCTCTTCTGTCAGCTTCCAATTCAGGCTCTTTCAGGAAATTGGCAAACGCAATAATTGCGTTCATCGGTGTTCTTAATTCATGCGACATGTTTGCCAGGAATGCAGACTTCAGTTTGTCAGATTCTTCAGCAATTTTTCTCTCTGTAATTTCATTCTCAAGCTCCCTGGTTTTCTGATGCAAAGAGTTTTCCAGATCAAGTTTGTGAGAGACTATTTTTATAGCAGAAGCTTTTTTCTTCAGGTAGGCAACATAAATAATGATTAGACTCGCCAGAAGTAAAAAAAGGATGATCAAAAGACTAAATTTTTGTGTTTTCTGTCGTTTCAGCTGAGAATTCGATTCTATGATTTGCTTTTCCTGGGCTTCCAAATTATACAAAGCTTCGAGTTGGGCAATTTTTTCTTTTGATTCCAAGGAGTGAATTGAATCACGCAGTGTTGTGTAGTCAACAAAAAACTGAAATGCCTTTTCATAGTCTCCCGTTTGTTCTGATAATTCAGTCAAAGCATCCAGGTTTGACATAATTCCTTCAGGATTATTCAATTCTCTGGCTTGTTTCAGGCTTTGCGTATAATACTGTTCAGCTTCTTTGTATTTTTTATAATACAATTGAACAGTACCCAGATTATGCAATGCCCACATTCGGCCAAGCCTAAACCCTACCTTGTCGAAAAGTTCTTGTGATTCCTTAAAACTATTGTATGCCTTATCATAGTCTTTTTGGTTTAGTTGAATAAGGCCAATATTGCTAAAGGTTGTTGCTATATTCTGCGTGTCAGATAATTCCTGGTAAATATGGATGGATCGCTCATAATAATCAAGGGCCTTTTCAAACTCATTGTTTTGGTAATAAATGATACCAAGATTTTGATATAAGCCGGCAATGTTTGTATCATTTTCAATTTCCCGATAAATTGCCAAAGCCTTGTTGTAATAGAAAGAGGCTTTTTCAAGGTCTTTAAGATTGTGATGAATTAATCCGATATTCTGATATGATTTGGCAATATTCTCTTCATTTCCGGTGTTCTCAAAAAGCTCAATTGCAGAGCGGTAATTTAAATTTGCCTGATGATATTCGGCCAGGTAATAGTTTACTTTACCTAGAAGCAAATGGATTTCTCCTGTAAGCGTTGAAGTATTTTTACTATAAAATTCCAATGCATCCATTAAATACTTCTTTGCCTCATAATAATCTTCCAGCTCAATTTTGGCTTCTCCCATATATTTATTAGCCAGGGCTTCCTTCTCTTCCCAACTATTCTGTTCTGATATTTGCTTTGCCTTGGAGGCAATTAGAAAGGCATTGGAAGAATAAGAACGAATGGATGCATGGGCCAAATGCAATAGATAATCTACACTATCTTGAAGACCTGTGCGATTGTTCCCTGTATTAAAGCTATCTGTATCAGATATTTTGTTGGCTTCTACGGCACCGAAACAGAGACAAAGAGCAAATAATAAATAAATAGTACGTGACATCTCAGGAGGACAATAATAGCAATTTTGTGTATTGATATTTTTCAACGGAGGTGATATTTATCAACAAAATGCATTATATATTATGATTTAACAGAATCAGAAAATTAAAAAACAGCAGCTCATTTAAGAAACTGCTGCTTAAACTTGGCATTAATTTCTGAAAAGACAATTCTGAATTTCAGCTAACGGGATATTTGTTTTTGTGTTAACCTATAATTATGAACTAAGAAATCGTATTACTGCAATTTAAAGGCCACCGGCATCACCATTGCCACATTCACTGGACGCCCTGTTTGTCTTCCCGGTTTCCATTTTTCAGATTTTTTAATAGCTGCAATGACTTCATTATCCAGAAGGGGATCAATACCTTTAATAATTTTAATGTCAGTTACTTCCCCTTGTTTATTTACTACAAAATATACAGTAACTGTACCCTCCAATTGAAGTTCTATGGCTAATTGAGGGTAGTCTGTTATCTCCTGGATGTGATGATGAAACTTAGATAAATCGCCGTTTCTGTATTCAGGCATTTTTTCAGCAACAAAAAATGGTTCATCCGTAACAGGAGGATCATCAACTGGTTCCCATGGATCAAAAGGAATACCATCGCCCGGGTTGATATCAGGATCGAGATTAAAATCAGGTTCAGGTATATCTGCTGTATTTTCAACAATTTCAATTTGGATAGCTTTTGGTTTTTTCATCATAACCTTTTTTTCCGGTCGATAAATTTTTACATCCCATGGCTCGATATATGAGTTATCTGTGTAGCTCAGGTAGTCATTTGTAGATGATTCTTCAGGACTTAATTCAAAAGCTAGCAACGCAAGTGCAAGGGCAATTGTAAGTCCAATTTCAAAGAAAAGAGGCTTTTTCTTTTCCAGGTCTGCTTTATTTGATTTTTTTGAGATCATAATATTAAATTTTAGGTTTAACAATGTGTTTTCATTAATAGGATGTTTTTAAAATGGAAATTCCATAAAATGTATGGGGAAAAATTTGGTGGAGAGAAATGAAATATGAGATGTGAGAAATGAGATATAAGATATGAGATTTATAACTTATCACTTTTTACCAATGGATTGCAAGTTGTATTGAAGAAAGGATGATTCCTGATCCTTGATTCATGCAATATAATTACGTTTCATAAAACCTTATTTCATTGACGAATGTTGGCAGTTGAAATGCATTGCCATTTTAATTAATACCCCGGATTTCATCCGGGGCTACTGATATTTCACCCCTTCGGGATTCTTGAGAAAGGAGAAATGAGAGACTTGCATCCAGAGGCCAGCAACCAAAGACCAGCAATCAGCAACTCTCATTCTATGGCCCGATTGTTGCGGTCTTATTACCAGAGACCAATACTAAAAATGGTTGTGAGGCTCAAGTTTATTTCCATAAAATCTGATCTTAAACATTGCAGAGAGATGTCTGATCAGGATTTGGTAAATTTTTACAAGAAATCACAAAATAAGGAGGTGGCAGGAGAATTTTTTAACCGGTACATGCATCTGGTGTTTGCAGTTTGTATGAGGTATCTCAAAAATGATGAACAGGCGAAAGATGCAGTAATGGAAATATTTGAATCTCTTGATGAAAAACTCCGGAAATTTGAAGTAAAGAATTTTAAAGGATGGATATACAAAGTTAGCAGAAACCACTGTTTGATGGAGTTGAGAAAGAAAAAGACAGAGATTGACATTGATAAAGCTAAATTTTTTCTAAATGCTGATGTGGAAAATGACCTTATTTTGCATCCTGGTATGGAAGAAGATATTAAGGAATACAATATAGCCGGTTTATTAGAAAAATTGAAAGCCTGTCAGCGCAAATGTTTGGAAATGATGTATTATCAAAACATGTCATACAAAGCAATTTCGCTGAAAACCGGATACAGCCAGAAAAAGGTTAAAAGCTATATTCAGAATGGAAAAAGAAAGCTTAAATTGTTATTAAGTGAAGGAAAATGAAGAATGTGACTCAAAATATGGAATTGTTTACGAATCAGGGATGCCTTACAATTTCTGCCATTAAACGAGTTGTTAGCGAAGATTTGTCAGAGAAAGAGCAGGCAACAGTAAAAAATCATCTTTCATCGTGCAAGCTTTGTCAGGAGGCAGTGCAAGGAGCCGGAAATTTTAATGATTTGCACGACTTTGAGGCGGGTATTTCAGAATTATACAATAAATGGAACAGCAAAAGTGATGGGCCCCGATATACCTTTAGAAATAAGAGAACAAGAGTTTTGTCGATAGCAGCTACTGTTGCATTATTGATTGGGTTTAGCGTTTTCTATATAATAAATGACAAGAAAAGTCAGAAATATTTTACTAACATAATGGAACATGGAATGGCTTTGGACAGTGCTATGACCCAGGTTCAAATTCATCCTGTTAGCAATAAACAGAACTACATTGCTATAAATGAACTTGACATGAAATCTCGTGATACCTATGTATCCGATAGTATCAAAACGGAATCAGCAATCCCTCTGGGAAAGATTGATATTACAAGTGTATATGCCAGATCGTCAACTATTGATGAAGCAAAACATGAAATATATTCTGAGAGGAAACAATTTCCAAGATCATCACATCTTAGTTATCCCAATGTGGTAATGCATAAGCCACCATCTTATATTAAACTTAATATGCCCGAAGAAGAAGAAGCAAAGGATGAGTTATTTATGGTAGTAGAGGAAATGCCTGAGTTCAGAGGTTCTGATTTACAGTCATTCAGAACATATGTGCAGAAAAAAATTGTTTACCCTAAGGAAGCAATTGAACAAAATATTTCAGGTAGAGTATATGCCCAGTTTACTATTGATAAATCAGGTGAGTTAATTGATGCAAAAATATTATGCAGAGTACATCCTGCCTTAGATCGTGAAGTGATCAGGGTGTTAAACGATTCTCCCATTTGGCAGCCTGGAAAACAAAGAGACAGACCAGTAAGTGTATCAATGATTATTCCTGTGGATTTTTATCTTTATTGAAAAGTCAAAAGTGAAAAGTGATAAGTGAAAAGTGATAAGTGAAAAGTGATAAGTCATAAGTTTTAAATGAGGATTTGTATGTATAAGAGACTATTGCCTAACGATAAATAACTTATCACTTATGCCTTACTACTTATGCCTTTATACTTATTTCTTAATATGTCTTCTTAGTTTTCATTTTTTTGTGCTTCTTAGGCTTATAAGTCTTTTTCTTCTTAGGAGCTCTATAATGAGAATTACGCTGAAGATCTGATTTTTCAATCAGCATCAAATTTTGTCGTTCTCTTGAAGCTTTTTCAGCACTGCTGCAACTTGTTAATCCTGAAAAAACAATAAACCATGCGAGAATAAAAAGTAATCTGACATTTTTCATAAGCTTGCCTTAGTTGAGTAGTATTGTTCGATTATACGAAAAAATTTACGTAGGGTTTTATTCATAGTCATTATATTTAATTCAGTGATAATCAAATGTTAAATCATTATTTTTTTGCTTTTTCAGAAGCTTGCAATAGCATATTTGTCTGATTCGACGAAATGATTACCTTTATTCATTCTCAATCTCAAAATTAGAAATATGAAGATTTCATTTCTTGGTGCTGCTCGTGAGGTAACTGGAAGTAAGCATTTAATTACAACAACAAACGGGAAAAAAATATTACTTGATTGCGGAATGTATCAGGGCAAAGGCCTTAAAACAGATGCTCTCAATCGTGAATTAGGTTTTGATCCTTCTAAAATTGATCATGTGGTGTTAACCCATGCTCATATTGATCATTCAGGATTAATTCCTTATATCTACCGACTTGGATTCAGAGGATCGGTTATTTGTACTAATGCTACGCGCGATTTATGTGTATACATGCTTGCAGATGCAGGTTATATACAGGAACATGATACTCAGATTTTTAATAAGAAAAGAGCACGAAAAGGACAAGAACCTGTTGATCCTCTTTTTACAAAGCAAGATGCTACCGAGTGCATGGAACTTTTTATTGGAGTTTCATACAATCGAAAGTTTAGTATTGACTCAAATACAAGGTTAAAATTTACAAATTCAGGACATATGCTCGGAAGTGCAGTTGCTAATTTGGAAATTCAGGAAAACGGGCAAACTAAGAGAATTGCCTACACTGGCGATATAGGGCGGCCTTCCAATAGAATTCTTCGTTCACCAGATCCCTTTCCTCAGGCTGATGTTTTGATTGCAGAGTCAACCTATGGTGATCGTTTGCATATGGGAATGCCACAAGCTGAAGAAGAATTGCTTGAAATAATGAAGGAAACCTGTGTAAACAAAAAGGGGAAACTGATTATTCCTTCCTTTAGTGTCGGTCGCACACAGGAAATTGTGTATACACTAAATAATTTATTCAATGAAGGAAGGCTGCCTCGTGTGGATATTTATGTTGATAGTCCTCTAGCAATTAATGTTACCGAAGTTTTCAGAATGCATCCTGAATGCTTCAACGGAAGTATACTTGATGTGATGGATAACGATCCTGATCCTTTCGGCTTCAATAAGTTATTCTACATACGCAGACATGAAGATTCTAAAAAATTAAATACACTTAGGAAGCCCTGTGTGATTATTTCAGCTTCTGGTATGATGGAAGCCGGGCGTGTAAAGCATCATCTGGCAAATAATATTTCGGATGCTTCTACCACAATACTGGGTGTAGGATATTGCTCTCCAACAACTCTAGGAGCCAGAATATTGCGAGGCGATAAGCAAGTATCAATTTATGGTAAGCCCTACCAGGTCAATGCAGAGATAAGACGAATCGATTCATACAGTGGCCATGGAGACTATGAAGAAATGATAGGCTTCTTAAATTACCAGGACAAAGAAAAATTACAGAAGACGATTCTTGTTCACGGGGAATATGAATGTCAGCAAAAATACAAAACAACTTTGGAGGGACATGGTTTTAAAAACATATCCATTCCGGATATTGGAGATGAAATAGAGATCTGATAATTGCTTATTCAGTGTGTTTACTAGCTGGTTTCATGCTTGTTTTGAAAGAAAAGGCATAAAAAGGTATGCGAATAACGAATAGTTGTAATTTTATCAAGCATCTTAAATAATATTTATTATCTTGCCAATAAGTTAAACTTAAATTTACCAGACATTATGAATAAAGGAGAATTGACATCAGCAATTGCCGCTTCAGCAGGCCTTACAAAAGCAGATAGCGAAAAAGCTTTAAATGCAATTACCTCAGCAATTAGCAGTAGCCTTAAAAAAGGTGAAAGAGTAGGATTAGTAGGATTTGGATCGTTCAGCGTAAGCCAAAGAGCAAAACGTACAGGTCGTAATCCACAAACAGGAAAAGAAATTACAATACCTGCAAAAAAGGTAGTGAAATTTAAGCCAGGCGCAGACTTGTCGCTTTAACTTATTAAGAAGCTGTCCTTGGACAGCTTTTTTATTGCAATACCTGAGGTGAGAGCCCCAGGTTTTTTTTGTTTCATAGAAGTAAATAATTAGGAGAAACGGAAGCATGAAGAATCAATCCGACACACAAGTATCAAAAACTGCTGTAATATTTTTAAGGGATGAAATTAATAATGTGTTCCCATTGTTCAGCCCTATGGGAGAAAAGAAATGGGTTGAAAACTGGGATCCTTTGTTTATCCATCCGGCAAACGGTGATTGGGTAGAGAATATGGTATTTCAGACCAAAGCCGGCAATGCCACTGAAAGGATTTACAATTGGGTATTGAGCAATTTAAATCCTAAAGCTTACCAGGTAGTTTACACAGTTTTTACAGAAAACAGGGTGTGGACCGTTAAGGTAGAATGCACAGTCTCAGAGAAAAGCCTCACGAAAGCAGAGATCACCTATGTCTTTACTGCATTCAATGAGAAAGGTTATGCATTAAATATAGAGGCGATTGAAAAAATGTACAGGCATGGATTGAAGGATTGGGAGGAAGCGATGAACCGTTATTTATGCAGCAGGGGAAAATTACAATTTTAACAGAAGAAATTCACAGGAGAGTGCAATCTGCCTTGGCTATGAGAAATTTTCATTTTCACTTTAAACAAAAGTTAGCCTGCTTTCGCAGGTTTATTGTAATTTTAATTTTGAACCAATAGACTACCCATATGAAAAAGACACATTTAATATACCTGATATTATTATCAAACCTGATTGTTGGGTGCAGTAAATATGGATATGTTAGCCTGAATTTCCCCAGGGAACCCCAGATGTACCTACCGGAAGGTGTGAACAATATTGCTTTGGTAAACCGCTCGCTTACTTCAAAGGAAGACAGTAAGACGCGGATAGCAGAAGCTATTGGTACAGCTGAAATAGCAGGTTCAGACCGTGCAGCTTCTGAACAATGCCTGACAGGCGTGTTTAACGGACTTAACGGCTATAGGGGAGTAAGTATTATCTTCCCAAAAGAAACACACTTGTATGGTACAGGAACTCGTGAAATTCCCGATCCGCTCGAGTGGGAGCAGGTAGAAGGTATCTGCAATTCATCAAGTGCCGATGTACTTTTGGTGCTGGAAACTTTCGACTCAAACTCAGATCTGATTTTTGCAGCTGCTGCCGAACAAGTTACATCCGTGATTCTCACCGGCGTACCAAAGCAAACACCTCCAAACCAGGTACGTGTAAATGTGGCTTGCTACTGGCGTTTGTACGATCCACTTACCCGCAAGATCATTGACCAGTACCATCATACCAGTTACCTCACTTTTAATATGCAGGGTGGAATTCCTCCACTGGATGCTCTTCCCGAAACCGCGTATGAAGCAGGAATGGACTTTAGCGCCAGGTATTTACCAGGATATTACACTGAACGAAGGGATATGTATAAAAAAGGAAAGGGCAAGGCGAAAAAACGTTTCGAAGCCGCGTTCAGGAAGACCGAAGTGGCAAACTGGGAGGGGGCTATTGAGATTTGGAGAGAACTGGTGGAGAACGTGAAACGCAAAACCGCCGGAAGATCATGCCTGAACATTGCTGTAAGCTACGAAGTACTGGGAAATACGGACTTGGCCATTGAATGGGCAAAAAAATCATACGAGGAATATAGCGATAAGCTGGGAAAGGATTATACCAAGGTATTACTCAAGAGGAAAAGCCTTGAGAAATGATTTTACTCTACTTCAAGATTTCACCCTGAACAGTTCGAAAGAGAATGCACACCTCCTCAGCCCTCTCTCCGGATGAAATCTGAGGATGAAGTGAAGTCTTATATTGCGGGTTCGACTATTTACCTTATTCAGGGCACATGCATTCCTGGAAATGCAAACGGCCTGCATCAGAAAGGATATTTTCTAGTCCTGAAATAAGTTTCCACACTACATAACAAAACAATCTTATTAATACCTGGTTTGTTATTGCATATTATAAATATTTGTTTGAAAAAAACATGAATCAAATAAATATCATAGTATTCCTTCTTCTATTTCTTGAAATTTGATGTACCATTCATTGTATTAATCTTAATAATTATGAAAAAGAAACGATCGTGGGCAGAACCCTATAAAATAAAGATGGTTGAGCCTGTCTTTATGACTACTGAAGAACAGAGAATAAAAGCTTTGGAAGAAGCTGGATACAATACATTTCTACTTAGATCAGAAGATGTTTATATTGATTTGCTTACAGATAGTGGTACTTCTGCCATGAGCGATCGTCAGTGGGCAGGACTTATGATGGGAGATGAAGCTTATGCAGGAAGCAGAAACTTTTATCATTTGGAAGAAACCATTCAGAAATATTATAGCTATAAGCATGTTGTTCCTACTCACCAGGGTAGAGGTGCTGAACATATTCTGTCACAAATATTAATTAAAGAAGGCGATTATATACCCGGGAACATGTACTTCACTACTACAAAATTGCACCAGGAACTTGCAGGAGGCAAATTTGTTGATATCATTATTGATGAAGCTCACGATCCTGAAAACCTGAATAAGTTTAAGGGCGATACAGACCTAAAAAAATTAGAAACTCTAATTCATGATGTTGGAGCTGATAGGATTCCTTATGTATCCATTGCAACTACAGTTAATATGGCCGGTGGTCAGCCAATATCTATGGGGAATCTTAAGGCACTCCGGGAGCTTACTAACAGACATAGAATAAAAATTATTCATGACATGACCCGTGTTGCGGAGAATGCTTTTATGATTCAGCAAAACGAAGAGGGGTATCAGGATAAAACCGTAGCGGAAATAGTATACGAAATATGTTCTTTAACCGATGGAGCTACCATGAGTTCGAAAAAGGATGCAATGGTAAATATTGGAGGATTTCTTGCTGTGAATGATCCGGATATTTTTGATAAAGCACGGAACATGGTTGTAATTTATGAAGGTCTGCACACTTATGGTGGTATGGCAGGAAGAGATATGGAAGCGCTTTCAATTGGCATTAAAGAATCTGTTCAAGATGACCATATCAGGGCCAGAGTTGGGCAAGTATTCTATCTTGGAGACGAATTACTTAACATGGGAATTCCAATTGTTATGCCTATAGGAACTCATGGAGTTTTCCTCAATGCAAAGAAATTTTTATCTCATATTCCACAGGATAATTTCCCGGCACAAACACTTGCTGCTGAAATATATATTGACTCTGGTGTCAGAGCTATGGAACGGGGTGTTGTTTCAGCAGGAAGAAATAAGGAAACGGGAGAGCACAATTACCCGAAACTGGAGCTTGTCAGGTTAACCATTCCCAGAAGGGTTTATACGCAAGCTCACATGGACGTTATTGCAGAATCTGTACAAAGAGTTTATGAAAGAAGAGATTCTATCAAAGGCTTAAAAATGGTTTATGAACCTGAATATCTGAGGTTTTTCCAGGCGAGGTTTGAGAAATTTTGATTAAAAGTTGTTGAGTAGTTGAGGAGTTGAGAAACTGATGAATTGAGGAGTTGATGAAATGAATTAATTAATATAACGTGAGTTCGATTATTCCAATCCGCGCCAGCTTGTAATTATTTCTATTCAGGGGATAATATTTCTTTCGGTCATACAATTTTAAAATGTTGAATTGCATTACAAAATATATGATTTGTTGAGGGAATTTCATATTTTTAGTCTAAACTAATTGTTTATCAGAATTGTTTACTATTTGAATAAGCAGGATAATGATTTAATCCCAATTCAGGTATGCTGACTCTCTGATAACCAAATTCAAATGCTGGCTGATTTATATATCAATTTAACGTAGAAGGAAAGTCCGGGTTATCAAGATGCAATGTCATAACAAAAACCTGCCAAATAACCTAAATTTTGACATTGTGACTGAGAGGCCATGTTATTATTGAGTGTAAATCAGATTATTTATTTACTAATTAATACTATACATTATGAAAAAATTTACTCTTACTTTTTTTATTGTTGC
>CAYWBC010000078.1:0-18834 GCA_964456285.1 uncultured Bacteroidales bacterium | reverse complement strand
AAAGCAATTCTTGCATGTTTAGAATCGGATATTATTGCTCTTTATGGAAGAAATATCTGGGGAGGTGTATTTATACATGGTGGCATAGCATTTCTGATGGAGGTATTGGCCTTCTTAAGACAATAACAATTCAGAAATTTGAAAAATATCCCAGCTATTTACTCAATCTTGTAAATTGCATAACTAACAGGTTGAACTTCTACTGAGTAGGAATAAGCCTTGTTTGTAATATTTAAATCATCTCCTGCCAATAATTTCAGTTTTTTACTCTTAATGTTAAGTGTGAAATCAGCTTTTTCTACCCTGTTTGCCGGATTGAAGATGCAGAGCAAAACCTGGTCTCCATTAGCCCTTGCAAAGATGAAGGGATAGGTATTGTCTTTCGCATAAACAGGAACAAATTCTGCATAAGCTTTTAGGGCAGTTTCACTTTTCTTTAAAGCAACCAGTTTACGCATTTTGTTTATTAATGCATCAGGATCATTTTCCTGATCAGCCACATTAGGTGCATTAGGAGAATCATCAACAGGCAGATAGAGTTTTTCAGGTTCGGCACTGGAAAATCCAAGGTTTTTCCCAGAAGTCCATTGCATTGGAGTTCTGTTTCCGGCACGTGGCTTATATGCGCCTTCAACATAAGGAAGCCCGTAAAGTTGACGCATGCCTATTTCATTTCCATAATAAATAAATGGAATGCCTGGCATAGTTATACCAAATGCATAGATCAACTCAAGGTCTTTGTTTGTTCTCCGAATATTAATTCTGGCATTATCATGGTTACCAAATGGGATGATTATGTATCCCATTGATTTTGTTGCTGAATATTGTTCATAATAGCTGTTCATGAAATTCATAATATTTCCTTGGCCTTCTTGATCAAAGAAGCTATGTCCCTCGGAATATCCGTTAAGAATTCGCCAGCTTTCTTTCTGAAAGAGATCATTGTAGCCTGCTACCCAATGGAAGAAATCGGCATGAAAGGCATTGTCAAGCGCATCTTTTGGACCTGACCATTCTGCAACCATAAATGCATCTGGATATTCTTCATCTAAAATCGCCCGAATTTCCTGCCAGAATTGTTTGGTTGCTTCATCTTTGGTATTAAAAAATTGATCGTTTCCTTCTATGTTTGCATTTTTAACGAGGGCTCCTGCCATATCAGCCCTAAAACCGTCTGCACCCAAATCCATCCAGAACCGTAACATTTTTTTTAACTCCGCACGTAATGCTAATATATCAGGATGATCTGTTGGTAGCATCCAGGGTTCCTCAGGCTTGGCAAAACCAAAGTTCAGCGCAGGCTGACACCAGTAAAAATTCCTCATAAATTGTCCGTTCCGTCTGCTATACCCTTTAATAAAGGCATCTTTGTATGCGTCAGGAGGATTCTTCCAGGTATTGTCATTCCAAATATACCAACTGGTATATTTGTTTGTATCCTGTTTTGCAGATTCGATAAACCAGGGATGTTCGATGGATGAATAGCTTACTACATAATCAAATATAACTCGCAAACCTCGCTTGTGAGCTTCCTCAAACAATTGTTTTGCATCTTCATTGGTTCCGTAGCGAGGGGCAACCTTATAGTAATCTGAAATATCGTACCCTGCATCATGAAATGGGGATTCAAAAAATGGATTCAACCATATGGCATCAACCCCAAGACTTTTGATATAATCCAACTTTTCAATGATCCCCTTCAGGTCACCAATTCCATCACCATCAGTATCATAAAAGGTCTGAGGATATATTTGATAAAATACAGCATTCTGAACCCATTCAGGAGAATTTGGGATTGTATAATTTCCGGTTATTTGGATTGCATTCTCTTCTTTTATAGATTGTGAGTTAACCAGATCAGATATCGATACAAGGAGAATTAAGAATATGAGTATTCTATTTGATGTTTTCATAGTAAGCAATTTATTTTGAAGCGATGATAAAAATATGAATTGTTTTCCATTTCCCTGAGTTTCAAGAGCTCTCAATCTTTTAAAAATAGGGATGAAATGTTATAAAATAGTGTCTTGAATGTATATGGACAGGAATTATTCATTGACTACAGCTTGTATTCCATTTTTTGTGGGTATGACTTCTTTGATAGTACCATCATCATTATAATATAAGTAATCTACACAAACCGATCTCCTTACACCCTTGTAACGAAGTTCCTCAGAATCAGGAGGCTCATTTTCCAGGAAAAGATCTGAGTTGTGATAAAACAAATACCATTGTCCTTTGTATTCCACAATAGAATGATGATTGGTGCCGCTGTTTACTTCGTCAAGAATGAAGCCCTTAAATTCATAGGGTCCCATTGGGTGATCGGACATACTGTAATAGATCTTTTTTCCATTTGCTCTTCCTGAATAAGACATGTAATACTTATTCTTATACTTATGTATCCAGACAGCTTCAAAAAATTCCTGGGTGCCTTCGACAATCTGTATGCTATCATTAAAAGATATCATATCATCATTTAACTTCACAGCATTTACATCGTTTTGCCCGAAAAACAGGTAAGGTGTTCCATCATCATCAATGAAAATACAGGGATCGATCAGGTCTCTTGTAGCTTTAACTCCGGTTGTTTGTCTTGTGATCAATGGTTTGCCAAGGGGATCAGTGAATGGTCCCTCAGGTTTATCACCCACTGCAACACCAATATAATCCTGGTCAGTTGGGTAGTAGAAATAATATTTACCATTGTGAAAAGCACAATCTGGTGCCCATGCTTCTTTTTTCGCCCAAATAATATCTTTCAATGCCAGTGCAACACCATGATCTGTCCAATTTACTAAGTCCTCTGAAGAAAATACATGCCAGTCATTCATATCAAAAGTACGAGCTGAATCACGATCGTGAGATGGATATAAATACATTTTGCCATCAAAGACATGTGCTGAGGGATCGGCAGTATACATATGAGTGATGATAGGGTTCTGAGGGTATACTGTGCTAATAGTTAACAAAATAGTAATGGTGATGAATAAATATTTCATTTTGTATTCTTCCTAAATTTCTATGAAGGATTATTGAAGCAAAAATCGATAATGCTATTTATATGAATTTCTGCAGTATCAACATAATGGATGCCGGGGTTTTCCCTATCAAATATTAAGGGTAGTTCAGTACAACCAAGCACCAGTGAATCAATATCACTTTTTTCAATCATTGATTCTACAATATTCATGATTCTTTTTCTTGTATTCTCTTTCACTAAACCAACTGCTAGTTCAGAAAATATTATATTATGAATAAAGTCCTGATCATTGCTTTCTGGTACAAAAAGTTGCAAACCATATTTCGAAAAACATTCAGGATAAAAATTTGCTTTCATAGTAAATCCGGTCCCCAACAAACCGACTCTCTTATTCAGACTATTTTTTTCTGCATACCTGGCACTTTCTTCCACAATACTAATCATCGGTACTTTTGTATTCTTATTGATCTGATCAAATACAATATGAGGAGTATTCGAAGCCATGGAAATAAAATCAGCTCCGGCTTGCACAAGCGAATTTGCAGCATTTGATAACAGATCAGCCAGTGAGTCAAGATCACCGGCTTCCTGGTATTTTTTACATTCCGACATGTTTACACTGTAAATGAGAATTTCAGGAAACTGCCCCTTCGATCTTGAAAAATATTTTTTAACGAGTTCTGAATAATACATTTTTGTAGATTCAGGACTCAATCCTCCTAATATTCCTATTTTTTTCATGTTGTCAGTTGTTGACTATCAAAAGTAGTATAATCCCGTTATTTTATTAACAATAGTTAAAAACTAGGCTAAAAAAACAATTTCTAAATTCTTTCGTATGAAATAATAAAATTATATTTGGCATCTATTTGACAGTCCTGACTTCAGAACAAGGTAGAATCGAAATAATGATTCTAAATAATTGTCAAATAATTTTCAGAAATCATTTATCGAGGCAATTTTCTTAAGAGCCCCAGGTCAATTTGAAAATTCAGTATTAAAGCATCATAATTCTAATTCAATAACTATGAAAAAAATATTTATTATACTATTTGCTCTTGCTCCTGCATTGGTTGGATATACCCAGGAAAAGAAGGAGGAAGAAAAGAAGCAGAAGGAGGAGGAGAAATTTGGCATCTCATTCTCAGGTTATGTGAAAAGTGATTTCTTTTACGATACAAGGCAGGTTGCATCTGCTCGCGAAGGGCACTTTCTTCTTTGGCCAAATCCTGAAGTATTGGATATGAATAACGAAGATATTAATGCAAAATCCAATTTTAATTTTCTTTCACTTCAAACAAGATTATCAGGTAAAATTAGTGGCCCGGATGCACTTGGTGCAAAAACTTCTGGTCTTATTGAGGGAGATTTTTTTGCTCAGGCAAATGCCAATACCAATTTGTTCAGATTAAGACATGCATTTGTTAAATTTAATTGGAAAACAACAGAATTATTATTTGGACAAACCTGGAACCCGCTCTTTGTTACCGGATGTTTTCCTGGTACAGTATCTTTTAATACAGGGACACCTTTACAATCATTCGCAAGAAATCCACAGATAAGGCTCATTCAAAATGTTGGTGACTTTAAGTTTATTCTTGCAGCCTTGTCACAAAGAGATTATGCTACCTGGGGTGTGTCAGCATCATCTTCTGAATATCTTAGAAATTCTGGTGTTCCGGATATGCATTTTCAAGTGCATTATGAGAAAAACAACAAAGAGGCAGGTACTGGATTTTTGATAGGAGCGGGGATGGCTTATAAAACCATTGTTCCCCGTCTGGAATCGAAACTTAATGATTCAGTTACCTATAAGGTAGACGAGAAAGTTAGTGGAATAACAGCAATTGGATTTGCAAAAGTAAAATTAAAACCTGTTACTCTTAAAGTTCAGGGACGCTATGGAGAAAATATATCAGATGTATTGTCGCTTAGTGGTTATGCCTTGAAAGAGATAGTAGATCCTGTAACTGGAGAAAGTTCCTATACACCGATAAAGAATATCACTTTCTGGGGAGAAATTCATACCAACGGTAAAAAGTGGCAAGTTGGGGTTTTTGGTGGGTATACAAAGAATCTTGGAACCAAAGAAAAAATGTCCGATCCTTCGAATACAATCTATGGTCTTGCTACGGGCATTGAATCCTTGTTTCGTATATCTCCACGAGTAATATATAATGTTAATAATGTAAGATTTGCATTAGAATTGGAATATACCTCAGCAAGCTATGCTGATGCAAATAGCCGCGATGTTAATTTTATTTCATCAAGCACTACAACAGTAGCAAATCTGAGAACTTTATTTGGTGTTTACTATTTCTTTTAGGTGATAGTAAAAATAAAAATAGATGCCTCCGATAAATTTTACCGGAGGCATTTTTTTAGGATAATTCTTCCGGAAAGTATCTTATCATTATATCTCTCACTTCATTCAACCATAAATTTCTTTCTTCTTCTGTACTTGTAACAACAACACTGAACATTTTACGGTAAAAATTCTTTATGCCACAGAGATAAAAAATACAGTTTTTCCAAATAGTTTCGAGTGGGTCAAGAAAGATGTTCTCTTCTCTTTCTTTACTAGTGTTTGATGTGTTAAAGACAATCCCTGCTTTTGCTTCCATTAAACCAACAGGCACTCCCTCACCTTGATCACCATCTTTAAACTCATAGGCAACTCCGGGCCTCAGTACTTTGTCAATCCATCCTTTTAAAATTGCCGGAGGCTGTCCCCACCAGTTGGGATGAACAACAATAATGCCATCAGTATGACTAATTTCTTGGCAATGCTTATCAATTGTATCATTGGTCTTTCCATCTTGAGGTATCTCTTCCGCCATCAAAACGGGGTCGAAATTTTCTTTGTATAAATCATGGAGTTTTACGGAATGGCCCATCTCTTTGAGAACTTTTTTGCATGTTTTAGCAATAGCATGATTAAAGCTGTCATTTGATGGATGAGCCAGTATAATGGATATATTCATAAGAAAAAAAATAAAGCCCCATTCGGAGCTTCAAGTTACTGCATATTCTTAAATAGAAGTCGAATTTTAAGGCAAAGTTTTACCAACGATATAATCTTCAAGCTGTTTAATGGTATGACTTTGACCCTGAATAACTTTGTTCACAATATCTCCGATAGATACTATTCCAACAAGTTTATCATCCTCGAGGACAGGCAGATGTCTGACTCTATGGTCGGTCATAATTTGCATGCATTCATTGGTGGTGGCTGTAGGTTTTACATAGAATATCCTTTCAGACAGCAATTCTCCAACTTTAGATTCTTTTGAAGATTTTCCTTTTAGAATAATCTTTCTGGCATAATCCCGTTCTGAAAAAACTCCAATAATTTTGTCTTTGTCCATTACCAGCAATGCGCCAATATTTTTACCTGCCATCTTTTTTAAGGCTTCATATACAGTTGCTTCTGGTGCAATTGTTTGAACTTCGTCGCCTTTTTCTTTTAAAATGTCTTTTACTAAATACATGATTTATATTTAAATGATATAACCTTAGTAATGTGCAAATATCTTTGGTGAAAGATAATAAAATTAGCCCTTTCATCAAAGCTCTTTTAAGGGAATAATCCTTATTTATTTCATTAGCGATAATTTTTTTCTTAAAGCTATCCCCGAAAAATATATTTACTGCCTGAATTTCAGGAGAAAACGAATTCATTTGATATCATGCCAATTTTTGCTGATAGTAGAATATTTAACATTAAACTTTGTACTTCGACTAATATTTCAGGATATTTTTCTTCTATTGCAGGAGAAAAATGGTTGCTGAATACAAGGTCTTCAATAATCTCAATTGCAAGAATATTTACTTTCCGGGGTAATTTCAGTCCTGCTTTCCTGCCAAATTCCATTGCTGTAAGAAATGAAATATCATGAAAATTTGAGACATGCATTGATTGCTGGAAATGATCAAGGGTGAAGTGATAGATCTTTCCGGGTTTTCCGCCGAAAGTTTTTATTGCATCTATGATAATGACATTTTCATAACCGTCAATCATTTCAACAATTTCCAGTCCTCCACAACTTGCTGTTTTAAAATTAAAAGATGATCGGCTGAATTTGTTTTTCAGATCATGAGTTAACTTAATTCCAATGCCGTCATCGGTGAGGATTTCATTTCCCAAACCTAAAATCAGAGCAGTACCTTTTGATTTCATATTTTGAGCTTAAGAATCTCGTTTTATAGATCGAATTATTTCTCCTTCCTGATTTCTAAAGTTAACAATCAAGGGCATCTCACCCGGTAGTGAATGAGTGGCACAAGAAAAGCATGGGTCATAGGCTCTAAAAGCCATTTCTATCATGTTCAAAATGCCATCATTAACTTCAACTCCTTTTTTAATTATGTTTTGAGCGGCTTTTTTTAGCGACATGCAAATGGCGGCATTGTTATTTGTCGTGCCAACAATGATGTTTACTTTCGTTACAATTCCCTTATTATCTGTCCAGTAATGATGTGTTAATGTACCTCGCTGCGCCTCAACAATTCCTATTCCTTCGCCAACTACTCTTTCGGGCATATTTCGTAAATTTTTTCCTGTGATATCTGGTTCTTCAGCAAGTTCAAGGCAATGCTCAGAAGCATACACCAGTTCAATCAAGCGGGCCCAATGCATAGCCAGTGTGGAATGCACAGGTTTTCCTCCGAGAGTGTCATACATTCTTTCAAATTCTTTCTGTGCAAGGGGAGTAGCCATGCCATCAGAAACATTTAGTCGAGATAGAGGAGTAGCATGATATACACCTGAATCTTGTCCTTCATTAAATCCATTCCAGCCTTTTTTCTTCAGATAGGGGAATTTCAGGTAGCTCCATGGTTCAACTCTCTCTTCAACAAAATCCTGATATTCATTTTCGGTATATTTGCATAATTCATTGCCTTCAGTATCTACTACTCTTACTTTGCCATCGTAAAAATTCACTTTATTGTTTTCATCTACCAGACCCATAGAATGAATCTTCAGAGAATATGGGCCGTTTACTATAAGGTCAACATAATCTTTATTTCCAAGGACTATATCGTTAAATATATTGAGTGAGAATTTTGAAAAGTCTATAAAACCTTTAGCTGTTTCAACTATCTCATCACGTTGTTTTTCTGTGAGCCCCTTTTTTACTCCTCCGGGAATATTCATTACAACATGTGTCTGATGACCTCCGAGAAGCGCCTGGATTTCTTGTGCCAGGCGACGTTGTTTAATCACTTCAGTTCCAATTTCTTTTCCTACTTTGGCTATTACTCCAAGAATATTTCTCTCAGCTTTTGGAGCAGTGGGCCCTACAACAAAATCGGGTGCAGCAAGGGCATAAAAGTGAGCTATGTGGCTGTGAATAAAGTGAGCCATGTAGAACAGTTCACGCAATTTTTTCGCTGTTGGTGTTGGTTTTAAACCATAAACAACGTCGGCAGCTTTCCCGGAAGCCATATGATGACACCCCGGACAAACACCGCATATTTTTGTTACAATTTGTGAGAGTTCTTCAACAGGGCGGCCTTCGCAAAATTTTTCAAATCCTCTTAATTCAGGTACCTGAAAATATACATTTTCAACATCGCCTTCATCGGTGCAAAATATTTCAATTTTACCATGTCCCTCAAGTCGTGTTATTGGATCTATTGTGTATTGTTTCATAGCCTAATGAATTAGAGAACTTTGCGACGGAAAATGGATCCCGGAAGGCTGAAACGATAAAATGTTCCTGCTGGATCAACAATGCCATCAACTATTTCCTGTATTTCTGCCGAATCGTTGCTGTCAATCATGGTTCCTATTGCAGACATCATTTTAGAACCGGGATCGATAGACGTTGAGGGTGGTCCGTAACATCCTCTGCAGGGACTGTTGCCTTCAATACATCTCCAACCACAGCCTCCTCTGGTTGCCGGGCCCATGCAAATTATTCCCTGTTCCAGGAAACAGGTTTCACCATCGTCTTCAACTTCCAGGAGTCGTTTAAATTGTTTTATTTTTTTCTTGTCTGATTTCTTTCGTGGACAATCATCACACTGAGTTTTTTCAGTGGCTCCAACCACCGATCCGTTTGGAGGCAATTCTGCCCCTGTAACAATGGCCATAAACACTTCTACAAGTCTTTCAGTCTGAGGAGGACAACCCGGAAGATAATAGTCAACATCTACCACCTGGTCAAGAGTTTTTACATCATTGTAAAACTCTGGTAATGTGAGAACCCCTTCCTTAACTTTATATTCTGTCTGCGGGATAACCTTCTCTTTATTTATGGTTGACTCGCTTTTAAAATACACTCTGTCAAATATTTCCTCCCTGTTATGAAAATTGCCCAGACCCGGAATACCTCCCATGTGAGCACAACTTCCATAAGCCACCAGTATTTTTGTTTTTTTGCGCAAGAGTTTCGCTATGTGCTCATTTTCGCTGTTGCGAATGGCACCATTGAAAAGGGTAACATCAATGAAACCGTCTGCCATGGCTTCCACATCGGAATACTTAAAATCAAGGGCAATAGGCCAGAATACCAGGTTGGCATGTTCGGTAACAACAAATAATTTTTCATGCACATCAAGAACCGATACGCAACAACCTCCGCATGCAGCGCCCCAATAAACAGCGAGGTTTATTTTTGGTTTTTCTTGTGCCATAATTAATTAAACTTTTATATGGTTTATTTTATCAGCTTTATTTAAAAGTTTCCATTATACCCTTGATTTTGCATGGGCCCAATTTTCTGATGGATTCAGTAAATTCGTTTGCCAGTGCTGCAAATTGTTTTCCTTCGCTTGCACTGATCCATTCGAGGCGTATCCTTTCCTTATTAATTCCCATTTGTACAATGTATTTTTGCAATAAGTGATACCTTCTGAGACATTTGTAATTGCCTTCCTGGTAGTGGCAGTCACCCGGGTGACAACCACACATAAGCACACCGTCGGCACCTTCACGAAAAGCTTTCAGTACAAATGTCGGTTCAATCCGGCCTGAACACATAATTCTTATGGTGCGAAGGTTAGGAGCATAGGGAATCCGTGAAGTTCCTGCAAGGTCAGCTCCGGTATAGGAACACCAGTTGCAAAGAAAGGATACTATAGTTGGTTCGAATGGCATAGCTTATGTTTTAATGGGTTCTTTTTCAGTTTTCAGCAGACCTTCAATTTGCGACAGTATCTGAACATCGGTAAAATGTTTGCTGGTTATAGCGCCCGTTGGACAGGTAGATCCGCAGGTTCCACAACCTTTGCAAAGTGACTCATTTACTACCGATACATGTTTCTCTTCATCGAAGTGAATTGCTGTATAGGGACACACCATGATACAGGTCTGACATCCGCAGCATACTTCTTCATTTACATGGGCTGTGGTAACCTCAACTTCCAGCTTTCCAACAGCAATGCTGGCTAATACGCGAGCCGCAGCAGCTTTCGCTTGTGCAATACTTTCAGTAATATCTTTCGGACTCTGGCAACTGCCTACAATAAATACTCCGTCGGTAGTGGTTGCAACAGGATCCAGTTTAGGGTGTTTCTCAATATAGAATTCATTGCCGCATAAACTAATCCCTGTTAATCGGGCAATATCTTTGGCATCTTTATGCGCCTCCATTGCCGTCATCAGAATTACAAAGTCGGCCGGAATTTCAATATCTTCACCAGAGAGTTTTTCATGCATGGTGATGATCATTTCTGATTGTTCTTTCTCTGAAGTTTTTTTGATTATTGGCAGGTTAGTTTCCTGATCAAACATCAGAAATAAAATATTGCGCCGTGATGAATCTGAATAGAACTCTTCACATCCTTTACCGAATGTGCGCATGTCGGCATAAAGATCATAAACATTTGAATCGGGTAGTAATGAACGGATTTGATTGGCATATTTAAGAGCAGTACTACAGCATGTGCGTGAACAATAGGGATGGTAGTTCGAATTCCGGCTTCCTGCACAATGTATGATGGCAATATTTTTTGGTTCATTGCCTTTGCTGGTAACTACTTTTCCATGTTTTAGCATTTCTTCAAACTCAAGCGATGTAACTACATCCGGTATTTTTCCATAACCGTATTCGGGAATTGAAGAGGGGTCGAATGTTTTTAAGCCTGTTGCAATAATAATATTTCCGAAAAGGATTTCTTTTTCCTTCCCTTCATAAAGCACTTTGGCCTGAAAGTTACCCAGGTATCCGGTTATATTTTCAAGACTTGAGTTTAAATAGAGACTTATTAATTTGTGTTTTTTTATACGATGTATCTTGTAATTTAGCATTTGTCCTGCACTTTCAAGATATGGAAAAGTGAGGTCGAGCTTACTGGCAATACCACCCAGGTTACCTGATTTTTCAATTAAAATGACTTTTTTACCGGAATCGGCTATTTCAAGTGCTGCAGAAATGCCTGATATACCACCTCCGATAACCAGTGTTGCAGGGTTTATCTCAACAAATCGCTTATCTAGCGGTTCATGGTGTTGCACACGATTCACAGCAGCTTTGATCAGTGACAATGCTTTTAATGTTGCATATTCCCTGTCGATATGAACCCATGAATCCTGTTCCCTTATGTTAGCCATCTGGAACATATATGGATTCAGACCAGCTTTTTCAAGGGCTTTCCGAAAAGTTGGTTCATGGATACGAGGAGAACAGGCACCAACCACAACGCGGTTCATATTATACTTTTTAATGTCGGCAATGAGGGTTTCCTGGCCCGGGTCGGAACACATATACTTGTAATCGCGGGCCATTACAACATTTGGAAGATTCTGTACTTCTGATGCAATTGTATGTACATCGATCATTTTTGCAATGTTCGAACCGCACCAGCATATGTATACTCCAATTCTTGGTTGATCCATGATCGTTCTAGTATTAAGTAGTTACCAGTTGAGCTTCAGGCTGTTTCTCTGCGGCAGCCTTTTTCAAACTCGCAAAGTACACTGCAAATGGTCTGTAAGCCAGGTGCGACCATTTTGAGAAGGGAACCTCAACCATAAGCATGGGCACAAGTATTGACAAATGTGCCACATAGGTATAGTAAGTGGCAAGTGGCATGCCGTTAATCCTGAATAAGTGAATTAAAATACCGCTTATTGTTGTCAGAAAAAGCAGGATAAGAAATAACCAGTCACTCAAATGTGAAAATTTAAGTTTGATATCGTTTTGCTTAATTCTGCGGATAACTACATAAACAACAAAGAAAACAATACCAATTGTTGCATAATAACCTAACAGTCTTTGCCAGTGATACCATGCTTTCACCTCTTCAATCTGAAACTTGGGAAGCATGGCCACAACCAGAATAAACATGATGGTATAACCCGACATAATCAGAAAATGGCCGTACCAGTATTTTTTATCGTCACATTTTGAAAATTTTGGCTGAACAGAAAAATGTGCGATTAGTTTCCAGAATTCTGAAAAGTAGGAGAAAAGAGGCACTTTCACCTTCGTATCAGAAAGGATCACTTTATACCACATATTAAATATATTGGAGAGAAGCAATCCACCAATAATAATGGCCATGGTCCAGTCGCCGGCCTCGATAATTCTAAGAAACTGATGTCCGCCTCTTCCTGAACTCAGGTTGTTGATCATTACTCCACCCTGCTCATTTATGAAAGCAGAAGCATTGGTAAACAATTCAGCGGCAGGAGGGAGGAATAAGGCAAACAGGGCAACGACAAGCAAAGCAAAAAAAGCAATGAATCCGACTTCCCATATTTTTTTTGTATAGAAAAGTTTTGAAATACCTGTCCAGTCGTAAACAGAGGTCAGGTAGCGACGCAGGGTCATCATCAATTCTCCTGGATTGGCATCGCGTGGGCAGGTTTCTGTACATTCGCCACAATAATAACACAGCCAGGGATCAACATTTTTATGGATGGTATCTTTCAATCCCATTTGCAAAGCTCTTATTCCTCTTCGCGGGAACAATGAACTGTCTTCTGTTAGTGGGCAAATAGCCGTACAATTTCCGCAGTGATAACATTCTGACCAGTTGCCTATGCCAAAAGGTCTGATTTTTTCTTTAAATGACGGATCAACTCTGTTCATGGTTATCCTTCGTTTAATGGTGATAATTCTCGGGCTTTCTTTTCGATATTCTCAAGAGAAGTACCTTTTATTCCCTGGTTGATTTTTTTTCCTAGTATATTTTGAAGAACCTGTGAAGCAGCTGCTGACGCCTGTACCACTGTATCAGGGATGTCTTTCGGACCCTGACAGGTTCCGGCAAGCGTAATTCCTCCCAGGATTGTATCGGTAGAATTGCCTACATCACCTGCTTCTTTTAACCAGCCATCGGAAGATTTCTGCAAACCCAGCATTTCAGCAATTTTGCCAGTATCATCGTTGGGTTCGAGACCAACGGCAAGTACAACCATATCCACTTCCTGTTCTAACAGTTTGCCTTTTTCTATGTCTTCCGTACGCAAAAGCAGATGCTTATTTTTCTCTTCAATTTTCGCTGTTTTTCCCCTGATGATGTGTATTTCTTTGCCTATCCGCTTGTAAAATTCTTCGTAGCCTTTGCCGTAGGCTCTCATGTCAATGTAGTATTCAAATACCTCTGCATCAGGAATTTTTTCTTTTACCAGGTGGGCAAGCTTCAGCGAGTACATACAACAAACCCTGGAGCAATATTTGTTATAGTTTTCATCACGACTTCCAATGCAATGGATAAGTGCTATGCTTTTGGGTTCGGGACTTTCACTTTCAAAAATCCAGTTTCCTCTTTTATCCTGAGTTCTGAGACAGATATTTCCACCGGTAGGTCCGGAAGCATTGACCAGTCTTTCCAGTTCCAATGAGGTTATCACATTTGGATATTTACCATAGCCATATTGCTCGGCCCGAGTTGCATCAAAGGTTTTAAAACCTGTTGCCACAATTATATTCCCCACATTAATTTCAATGACTTCATCCTTCTCATCGAGGTTAATACAATTTTCCACCGGACAAACTTTCACGCAGTTTCCGCACTTTCCTTTTTGCACATAGGTGCATACTTCCGCATCAATCAGGTATTTGTTCGGCACTGCCTGGGGGAATGGCATATAAATGGCTTTTCGCATGGTGGTACCGGTATCGAATTCACTTTTTGCTTTTCCAGGGCATTTCTCGGCGCAAGTTCCACATCCTGTGCAAGTGTTTACATTCACTCTTCGTGCTTTCTTGAGGATCTTTGCCTTATAATTTCCGGGGACACCTGTTATATCTTTGATTTCACTATATGTGAGTAGCTCAATGTATGGATGCTGTCCAATTTCCACCATCTTTGGCGTGAGTATGCAGGCTGCACAATCGAGTGTAGGAAAAGTTTTATCGAACATGGCCATATGCCCTCCAATGGTTCCGGTTTTTTCAAGCAGGTAGACTTTGTTATGACTATCGGCAATCTCCAGGGAGGCCTGAATTCCGGCAATTCCACCCCCAATGACCAATGTCTCTGGGGTTACAGGATTACTTTCAGTGATAAGGGCGTTTTCAAAAGGGACATTGAATATAGCACAGGTAATTATTGCTTTAGCATATTCAGTATTTTGTTCAGATGAGAACATATTAGTACTGAGATCTGCAAGTAGAATTTTTTGCGGATCCTTACCAGCCATCCTCATAATTTTAGAAATTGCAGGTTTAATAAAGCCAGGCTTGGATCCTGCAATTACTATTTGATTGATATCATTTTCCTGAATTTCTTCAATCAGAATTTGCAGGTCATTTATTTTAATTGAGTTGCTGTTCCAGACAGATTTTACTTCCTGAAAACTTAGGAAATAATCGACAATTTCATTCCATTCGAAAGATTCGACATGATTTTCAGGAGCTAAATAAAAATAAATACCTGTGGAAGAGTGAGGTGCCATAGGCAAAAGGTTTAGTAGGTAAGAAAATAATATTGTACCAGAAAGCACAAAAACAAAATAAATATACATTTTTTTGCTATTCAAGTCAATTATTTGTTGAAAAAAAATAATTTCTTATATTTATGATTTCTATATAAATACCTTCCTTTGTAAGGAAAATACCCGATAAGCTTTGTAAATACAGGGATTTTGACAAAATTATTTTTATTGTAACAATAGGAACAATAAATGGCACTGGTCAGAAGTGATATTAAGCGATTATTGCAATACAAGTTGTGTTTGTTGCGATTTAAGGAATTGGGTGTTAGTACAATTTTCTCTCATAATCTGGGAGAGGTTGCAGGTGTAACAGCTGTGCAGGTAAGGAAAGATTTTTCTGCATACGGTATTAAAGGAAAAAAGAGGGGAGGGTATAACATTGATAGTCTTTTGAAATCTCTAAATCGAATTTTCGGTGAATCGAAAAAGAACATTATTATTTTTGGTATGGGAAATATTGGGAAGGCGCTAGCGCAGTACAACGAGCGATTTGTCAAAAAAAACCTTCATATAGTGGCAGGCTTTGATATTGATCCTTCAAAGCAAAACAAAAGTTTTGGAGTACCAATTTATCCTCCTGAAAAACTCTCTGAGATCATTGAAAAACACAAAGTTACTACAGCCATTATCGCGGTCCCATTCCAAATAGCTCAGGAAGTTTGCAACATGCTGATTGCTTCTGGAATAAAAGGGATTTTGAATTTTGCGCCAGTTATTTTAAAAGTACCAGAGGAAATTATTATTGATAATATCAATCTGAGCAATAAGCTGGAAGGGATTATTTATAACATTAGTGAGTAATGTAATAAAAAAAACCGGTACTGGGATGTAACCGGCTTTTAGTATATTATAGACTATTAGTCTAAAATTCTACTCCTATACCAAATTCTAAATAGCCAAAGAAACGAGCTATTCCATCTTCATCTTCACTTACATGTTCAATGTCATCATCGTAATAATACCAAACGTCCCAGACATTTTGGTAAACACCGGCGTATGCTCCAAGGTTAATATAAAATCCTGAACTGAATCTGAACCGGTAACCTGCATTAGCAGTGAATACTAAGCCTCCATGGTTACCATACCAATCTCCATCATGACCTTCAGTTTCACCGTATTCCCATTCAATGCCAAAACCGTAATAAAACTTGTTCTCCTGGCTTTTATTTAGGAAATGTTTGAAACTAACCCCTGCACTAATACCAACCATGGTGGCTTCAAAGTCAGTTACTGCATGGTATGCAAGTCCCAAACTGGTAAATCTTACTTGTGGTCCGAGAACAAAATTATCTCCAATTCTGAAATGAAGTTCTAATACGGGACCAAACTGAAGAAATCCTGCCGGCTGAAATCCAAGGTGTACTTTTCCCAACTCATAATTTATGGAATGATAAGTTGGCTGACTACTTTGGGTTTCTGATGGCTTTGCAACTTCCTTTTCAAGAACTGTTTCTTCTACAGTTTCTTTCTCCATTTTTTCAACCTCATCCATTGAAAAAACAAATAGACTTCCGTCAGCTGTTTTGATCTTCAGACCAGTGGATGGGTTCATTTCAGTGATAGTTCCTTTAATAATACTTCCGTTCTTAAGATAGAGAACATCTTTTTGTTGTTGTGCATTTGTTATGCCAAAACAAAATAATACCAATAGAACAATTAAGTGTTTCATTTTTTTAGAATTTAATGAGTTATAAGTTAATATGCCTGTTGTCATCGCTTTTGTTTTTAGAATTAATTTCTATTCAAATATACGATGCTAATAAGTATTTCGAAACACCACTTTGAGAATCGTTTGTTCAGGTTTAACAACCGTCTGGAATAGTTTATTATTCGTTTGAGATATTGTATCGGGATTCAAGTATGAATTTCCTTTTACAGTTCATTAACGCCTTAAATCAGGTACAATTCAGGTATTAAAATTCTATCTTCTGTAAACAACTCAAAAATTTGATAATACTGGTTTATAACTTAGCATGAGTTGTATTCTGTCAGAAAAAATGCAAGGGAGAAAAATTAATTCTCCAGCTTGGTTAAGATCTTTTTCCCTTGCATTTTTATGTAGTCACGATTTGACGGATTTACTCAAAATATTCAAAGGCATCTATGATGTCCAGATAAACACCATCAAATCCTGCATCAATAATTTTTTTCAGATAGGAATTGTTATTGCCATAGATTATGTTTTGCCAGTCTTTATTCCAATAGTGTACAACATAATTTCCTGGCCAGTCAGAATTTTCAAAAGCTATCCACTCTGGCTGGTTGGTATCCCAATCGCTATTCCAGTAATAACGATAATCTTCAGCCTCCCCAATACTCATATAGGCGATCACTAATCTTGATCCCCCATTTTGTTTTGTTTTTAATGATGAAATTTCTTGTGGACTAAATTCCTGTTCATCGAAAAAATAATCGATAAGTAACAAGTCATAGTTTGTTGATGATAAAGCATTGATAAAATTCTGTTTTGTTGGATATTTTTCTGGATTCAGAAGATAAAGGAAATTTTGTGCACTGGAAAGTCTGTTGATATTATTGCTGTTTACATTATAAGGTTGCTGAGGATAATCAGGAACTTCGTTAAGTTCCCTGTCTGCAGCAGAGAATGAAATATATCCCTTTGCATCGTTTTTTGCATAGGATTCGTCCATTGAACTGTGAGTCCAGCAATAATCAGTTGTCAGTACCTCAACATTATTTTGCTCACATATATCCAGAAAAGCTTCCATGTAAATTATCTCACCTTCCGGAGTTGGTTCATTGTCGTAGTCATATCCAAAGTAAAGGTCCTCTCTGCCAACACCATCAATCGCATTTAGGTAAGTCATATCTGGCGAACCATCTTCATTTCCGTCCATTGTGACCAGTTCCTGTCCGTTTTGTGGGATGACAAGAAAACTGCTATTAATTCCCTTTGCATACTTACTAATACTCTGTACAAAATTTTTCATTTCTTGTTGATAATAGGGATCAATATCTTCGTCTTCTTTGCAACTGGTAAAGAATAAAGAAAGGGTAACAATGAATAAGCAGATAATTTTAATTGATTTCATGGTATTGGATTTTAATGAACTATAACTTTATTTATTGA
The DNA here is from genome assembly GCA_964456285.1 of uncultured Bacteroidales bacterium. Classification (GTDB taxonomy): domain Bacteria; phylum Bacteroidota; class Bacteroidia; order Bacteroidales; family UBA10428; genus UBA10428. The sequence continues at coordinate 867 of CAYWBC010000078.1, read as the reverse complement.
GGTGGTATCAGCATTGTTTACCTGAACAATATACAAACCTGAAGGCAGATCACTCACATCAAAATGAATGTCTTTCACAGGAGAAGAACTCTTTCGGATGATCCTGCCTGCCTGGTCATAAAGTATTGCAGAACATTCTGTTTTTGCTTCGATATAAAGTACATCAGAAACAGGGTTCGGATATATTTTGAAATCATTATTATATTGATTCTCAAAAGCAGAAGTTGTGTGCATTTCACAAACATCGCCAATACCGTTATTATCGGAATCCAACTGATTTGTATTTGAAGTGTTTGGACAATTATCACAGGCATCGCCAATTCCGTCATTGTCGGAGTCATTTTGATTAGAATTTGATACAGAAGGACAATTATCACATGCATCACCCACTCCATCTCCATCCGAGTCAGTTTGGTTTGGATTTGCAATATTGGGGCAATTGTCTTCATCATCTTCAATACCATCGCCATCTGTGTCATAGTCATTCCATACTAAGCGCACATCGTCAATTGTTACTGATGATGTTTCCATTCCAAATTGCAGTGCGAGGCGCATAGCAGGATATATTTCGGTTAAGGAAAAGTGGAAACTAAATTGTTGTGGTTTCTTGTTTAGCCATATTTCTTTGTCTTTAATGGCTCCATTCCAGGGATCGCCTTCCTGGCCAAAATAGACAATGCAATGCCTGTGATCAGTTTCGGCTGAAGCTGTAAATGAAAGTCGATAGATATTTCCGGTTTCAAGGCGATCAATCTGTTCTTGCGAGAATGACTGGTTTAACTGAACATGCCAGAATTGAGGATCATTTGATATTTTGATATCTCTTATTGCAATAGTACCATCATCTAATACGGGTGTTCCGGAAGC
>CAYWBC010000077.1:0-18936 GCA_964456285.1 uncultured Bacteroidales bacterium | reverse complement strand
CCATCTTCAAACCTTAGAATAGATGCAAGTGCATTCTCATCAACAAAATCAAAATCAAGCTGATGTTCGAGAAGCTGTTGCATAATGCTCAGGGTACTTTTATCTGAATTGCTATCAACGAGCCACATACTGGTTGTAGGATAGTACACAGCAATTCGTGCAGCGGGTTGTCCTTGTGATAGCAAATAGGAAGCACGATGTATGTATTTGGCAACGGAGGGAAATTGTTTATCAGCTGTCCATCCGCTTAAACCGAGTTTTCCTTTGGAAGAGGCAGGAACAAACATAACTTCCACCATGTTGATGCCACGTACGAATTGGTAATCCAGCACCCATTTTGCCTGTGCGACATTTGGTCTTTTGCGATAAGCTGCAAAACTCTCGGTGAATGATCTTGGTTTTCCGTAAACATGGGCCACCGAAGAAGCATATTTTGGGAAATCTGTAACTAAACTGTCAGGCCAAATTTGATTCCAGATTGCATCTATACCGGGCATCTGAACTTGCTGCATGCATTTAAAAAAGTCACCTTCATGGTTTACCAGTACCATCATATCATCTTCTTTATTCAGATGGACGAGGTACTCCAGGTTATTTTCAGCACACCAATCGGCCTGTACTTTGAAAAAATTCTTCGCAAATAAGTCTGACCAGATATCCCAATAATCCGCTTTTATACGTTTTTGTTCTTCTGTTAATTTGGGAGTGAAAAAGGAGGCTACATAGGGTTGCACATCGTAGCCTTTCTGTTCTTTGAATTTATTGAAAATCTGGGGAGTCCATGGAATTCCCCGGATGCTGTAATCCGGTTCATCGCCTCTGAAACCCAAAACCGTTTTACCAAATTCATCGCCAACATATTTTTTATGTTGTTCGTGGGTAAATTCAATAAACTTCCTGGTTGCAGCCGGATCAAGATAATCACAAAGGGAATTGCTGGGATCCTTTCCCCGGGTAGGATTATTCGCAGCGCGTGTCGGAGAACTTCGAAAGTCATGTTTGATCAAAGTTATCTGCCATTGACCTTCCGGAGCTGTCCATTCTAATTTGCCAGATTGTATATCAAGGATCTGATTTGTACTGTCAAGTTGATTATAGGCAACGGCGCTAACAACATCCGGGGAAAGTTGTTTTGAAATTGTTTCACCACCGGCAAGTTCGGTTTGTTCTTCTATAACAAGTGCTTTCATCCTTAGCTCAGGAGCATCTGTTGTAAATTTTCCACCGGCAAAACCGCTCGGATACTTGCCTTCATCAATTATCCATACACGCATATCTCTTTCACGTGCCAGTTCCACGGTTTTCTTCACCAGTTCAAACCATCCTTCAGACAAGTAAGGACTACCCATATCGTATCCCGATTCCAAACTTACGATATGTACACCTCTTTCTTTGAATGCATCCAGGTCGCGGGCAATTACCTCTTCTGTAATTTCTCCGTCCCAGCCCCAATAGAAGGTCAAACTGTATTCAATCGGCGGATCCTGAAAATTGACAGCAAGTTCATTAACACCTGTGTTGTTTAGCTCCTGCCAGGGTTGATTCACACTTGATCCTAAACAAATTAATACAGATAAGAATAAAATTGATTTTACATATTTCATAGCTGATTTTTTTCTATTAAAGTTTCTTTTGTTCTATACTTTCAAGATTTGTATCCGACACAGACTGACACCCGTTAGTTTTGAAGTTTTGAACATCTTTTAAAAGGAAGGTTGGAACATCCATAATTTTCTGCGTTTTTACACCATTAAAATCTGCGTTCAGCACATCCTCCAAAACAAATGCAGGCCGATAATCATCCTCCATAAATTGAATTTCAACATTACTAAACTCAATGCCATCAACGTGTCTGATGAAAAAGCCGTAGGCAGGGATCTTACCGAAAAATCTTGGATCAGGGTAGCCATCCTCGAGTTCCGGAACTTCAATATCAATGTATTCTTTTGGCATACCACCTTTAACGAGCATCAGCACATTGCTTATTTTAACATCTTCAATCGGATGTCCCGGTAAACCCACGATCAAGGATCCATATTCCGGTTTGGCATTGTATACAATAATATTGCTGATTATAATCCGTCTTATGCTACCAACAGGAGTGCCTTCCGGAGCTCGCAAACGCCTTCCTAAACGAAGGAAAATAGGAGTATTGGTGATATCGTTCATGGTGATGTTCGATATAGTAATGTCTTCGAGTATTGCACCATCAACAGTTTCCAGGGCAAGACCCCTGCAATGCTCAAAAGTGCAGTTGGTGATAGTTATATTTTTAAATCCGCCATTCGATTCGGTACCTAATTTGATGCGTCCGGTTACTCCACCTCCATCAGGGGCCTCTTTCTGAGTTTTTTGGAAAGTACCGTCCAGTAAAGTTGTCAAGTCATATCCACTCACCAGACAATTGTTGATCATCACATTTTCGGTTACCCGGGGATAGCCTAAAGCATAAGAACTCTTAATCACTATTGCATCGTCATTGGGAGTATTTATAAAACAGTTGGAGATAGTTACATTTTTACAGCAATCGATATTTATTGCATCCCGCTGCGTATCGATCTTTAAATTCTCGATGGTGAAATTATCTACAGCTGTGGGCATAATAGCAAAATGACCACATTCCTGCATGCTTATATCCCTGATGGTAACATTCCGGCAATTTTTAAGTGCAATGGCCTTATTTCCAACGCCCACCTTGGTTGTATCCCAGCGACGAAGACCTTTGCCGTAAATCTTTCCAAAACCTCCTATTGAAATATCATTCAATCCTTCTCCCCAGATCAGGCTGTTATGCCAGTGGCTATGCCCATGGTCCTGGTACATGTCCCATTCATTGGGCTCAGCAGGATCGTACATCCCATCATGTTCTTCGGGTGATGCAGCAAGGATAACTGCTCCATGATCGAGATACAATCCGATATTACTTTTCAGTCGTATTGAGAAACATAAGTAGGTACCTGTAGGAAAAAAAACTGTTCCCCCACCAGCTTCTGAAGCAGCCTCAATTGCTTTATTTATTGCAGGTGAGTCTATAGTTTTCCCATCGCCAACAGCACCATAGTCTTTTATATTGTAATCAGAGGCGAAAAGCAAGTTACCAGAGTACCCTATTAATAATACAATTATTAGGTTTCGGATGCTTAATTTCATAATCATAGTTATTTTCTTTTTATTCACTGGTTTTGTATATGATGGCTTCGCCTTCCTTCACTTTAATAGTAAGTCCTGAAATATCCAGGTCTTTTACATTTTCTACAACAAAACCTGTTTCTGCATTAATTTCACAATTTTCAAAAGTGACATTTTCAATCGGACTGTCTTTTAAACCATGCATATCTCCCACTGTTTGAACTATTCCGGAGACATTAATAATTTTTATATTTCGCACAACAGGCAGCGGATCGGAAGCCGGTTTAATGGGAGGTCTCATTCGCCATTCCATGTTGAACTCAAATGCTTTTCGGGTATCCTGAAGTTTAATATCGCGGTAAGTGATATTCTCAACAATGCCTCCACGACTTGGTTGTGATTTAAAACGAATTGGTGCCCAATTATCCGCTTCCATTATGCAATCGCGTATCTCAACATTACGAATTCCACCCGACATTTCACTTCCCATGGCAACACCTCCATGACCATAACGGAACCGGCACTTCTCGATGAGTATCTCTTCGGCCGGACGGTTTACACGTCGCCCATCTTCATCCTTACCCGATTTAATGGATATGCAATCGTCATTTACATCAATATCGCATCCGGTAATATGTATATCCTTACTGGAGTCAATATCGATCCCATCGGAACTAATAATATTGTGCTTAGCCCGAATGGTTAGATTTTCTGCAATTACATTCCTCGAATAAAGAATAAACAAACCCCAGCAAGCCTGGTTTTTCAGTGATAATCCCGAGACCAGGACATCGGAACAATTCTGAATGGCAATTAGCCGTGGTCTTCCAATTTTAAGTTCCTTACTGCCCCTGGGATATTGTTCCATCCACTGGTCGCCTGAACCATCGATTGTACCTTCCCCGGTCAGTTTGAAGCCTGTCATATCAAATGCATTGATAAAAGCTGAAGTCCACTCGCATTCTACGCCTTCCCAACGAGTAGATACCTGTGGGTAGTCGTCCGGATTCACTGTAGCTTTTAATACTCCACCTTTCTCAATATGAAGGTCGACACCCTGTTTCAAAAATACAGCACCGCTGAGGAATATTCCCTCAGGAACAACTACTGTTCCTCCTCCCTCTGAAAGACATTGATTAATTGTTAATTGAATTGCTTTGGTATTCAATGTTTTTCCGTCAGGAACAGCACCATAGTCGGTAATTACGAATTTCGATTCCTGCTCTGCAAATAATCCTGTCCGCAAGCTTAATAAAAGTATTATCTGCAGGGTAAAAATGGCTTGATTTCTATTCATAATCTACTTCGGTTAAGGCTTAATTAATACAATATTAGTGTGAGGGAATGAGCCTTGCAAGTAAAAGGAATAGATTTATAAGGATAGTATAGATTTATGATAAATGAACGGCGTATTTGGAAAAACCAATTCGTAATCTTAAATACAGACAATTGGTAATAAAATTTATATTTGCAACATTACTCTGTATAGTATAAAAACTCCATAAGCAGAACAAATTAAAATGACAGATAATACCAATCCGACATCTAAAGTCACAGCTTCGCTCTTTGATAAATTGGGCGGAAAACTTTCCATTGTTGAAAAAGTAGGTTACGGTCTTGGGGACACTGCATCCAATATTCTTTACCAGGCATGGAACTTCTTTCTTATGATATTCTATACGGATGTTTTTGGAATTGATGCTAAGGTAGCGAGTTTCATGTTTATCATTACACGTCTGTGGGATATGTTTAATGATCCTATAATGGGAATGATCGCAGATCGAACCAACACTCGCTGGGGAAAGTTCAGACCCTATTTATTATGGATATCAGTTCCATTCGGAATTTTGGCTTGTGCAATGTTCATTACTCCGGATTGGAGTCAGAATATGAAAATTGTTTATGCTTACATTAGTTATATCCTGGCTACGATGGCATATACAGCTATCAATATTCCGTATTCTTCTATGATGGCAGTGATGACACCAAATCCCAGAGAGCGCACAACCCTATCACAATACCGTTTTTTCTTCGCATTTATCGGAATGCTTTTGATAACAACCTTTACACTTCCATTAGCCAAATTTTTTGGTAACAATCCTGCCCATTCTGGCTACAATGCGGAATTAGGTTATAGTCAGGCCCTGGGTTATCAGGTAACAATGGGAGTTTTTGGTGCAATATCTATTGTCCTTCTGATCATCACCTTTCTTACTACACGAGAACGAGTCCTGCCTCCAAAAGAACAAAAAAGTTCCTTCAGAGAAGACCTTACTGATGTTTCAAAGAATATTCCCTGGATAATTATTTTCGTTGCCTCTGTTTTCTGGCTTATTCATAATATGATTCGGAACGGTATGGTAGCTTATTATTTTAAATACGTAAATGGCGAAGGCGATAATATACTTTGGTCATTTACCCTTGGTTCTATGAAGCTGGATTTTGATCAAACAACTACTTTCCTGACAATCGGAACATTTGGTATGTTGGCTGGTGTCTTATTGAGTTCACTCTTAAAGAAACACTTTGATAGAAAAGCAGTGACAATCTTTCTTTCATTTGCCATCGTGATTCTTGGCGGGGCATTTTACTGGTTGCCCCAGGATAACTTTGCATTGCTGGGTGCTGTGAATTTTGTATGGGCCATTATGACAGGAGCTTTGCCAGTTTTTATTTTTGCGATGTTCGCAGATGTTGCAGACTTTCATGAATGGAAATTTAAAATACGGGCCACAGGGCTGGTTACTGCCGGAATCATGTTCGCTATTAAATTGGGTGTTGCCGTAGGTGGCTTTTTGGGTTTGTACATATTAGGGCAATATGGTTACCACAAGGATGTGACGATTACACCGGAAATCATGAATGGAATAAAACTATTGTTCAGTATCATACCAGCAGCCTTTATTCTGGTTTGTGGGTTTGTACTTTATTTTTATCCTATAAATGATAAACTATTGGCTCAGATAGAATTGGACCTTAATGAAAGGAAAAAGTCAGAAGGATAATTGATATTTCAAATTAAGAAACTGCAAGATTATCCTCTTATTACTAATAAAAGAACTGTCTGAATGATTGACAATAAAATTAAAAAAGGTGATTTTACCTTACCCGGAGAAGCCGGATTTGAAGATTTAACACTGGAACTCGCTGAAAAATGGGGAGCGGATGCCATTCGTGATAGTGACGGTACAGTCTTGTCCGAAAAAATCATGTCAACAGATTTTGATATTTATTCAACCATCTGCCTAATACGGGCAGACAATGAATGGGCCAAAGCAAACAGGGATAAACTCCAACAAAATTACCTGATGAGCTCTCCAATTGAAGCTGAAAAAGAAAGAATAGAAATAGATTTATTAAGTGGTTTTTTTCGTGAGCAGTTCGAAGTAAACTCCAATGACGATCCCAAAACCTGGTGGCAGGTATTCGACCGGACAACAGGAGAGGAAGTCCCTAAAGATCATTGGACCTTTGATTCAAATAAAGGTACTGTCACTATAAGCAAAGTTCAAGATCGGCATAAGTATACTGTCAACTTCCTGGCTTACCGTATCTGGGAAGGTATTTCAATGTACAATCACATTACTAACAACTGGGGCGACCGGGAGCATCAAATGCCGGTTGATCCGATTTATCCCGAGACTCAGCAATTCATGCTCGGCTATCTGCAAAAATGGTTGGATAAACATCCAAATACCAAAATTGTACGATTTACCTCCTTGTTTTACAACTTCGCCTGGTTCTGGGGCGACCCATCCATACAACGGTTCATATATGCGGACTGGGGTTCGTATGAAATGACAGTCAGTCCACTTGCTATGCAGCTTTTTGCCAAAGCAAAAGGCTACGAAATGTGCAGTGAGGATTTTGTTAATGCAGGAAGCTACTGTTCCAGCCATAATGTACCATCTGAAAGATTGCTGGACTGGATGGATTTTATGAATGAATTTGTCGTGAGTTTCGGACGCAAATGCATTGATGTAATTCATGCTGCAGACAAAATTGCCTATATGTTCTATGATGATCACTGGGTTGGTACTGAACCCTATGGTGATCGTTTCAAAGATCTAAATTTTGACGGCCTGATTAAATGCGTATTCAATGCTTTTGAGGTCAGGTTATGTTCTGGTGTTGAGGGTACCAAAACAAAGGAGCTTCGCTTGCATCCCTATTTATTTCCTACAGGGCTGAATGGCGAACCCACATTCATGGAAGGTGGTAACCCAGCCCTGGATGCAAAACGATTTTGGGCAAACATTCGCCGTGGCTTGTTAAGAGCACCTGTCGACAGGATCGGTTTGGGAGGATACCTGCACCTGGTTCAGAAATTTCCGGATTTCGTGGAAACCATCGAAAATATTACAAAGGAATTCAGGTTAATTAAGCAATTCCATGCTGACGGAGATCCCTATACAGCCCCTTTGAAAGTGGCAATTCTTACTGCCTGGGGCAAACTTCGATCCTGGGTTTATGTCGGTCACTTTATTCATGGTATGGAACTTTATGAAATTACTGAATCCCTGGCCGGCCTACCGATCGAGGTTTCTTTTATCAGCTTCGGTGACATACTGAAAGAGGGAATTCCTGAAGATGTTGATGTAATTATCAATGCCGGAAAAGCCGGAACAGCATGGAGTGGTGGAGAACACTGGCAAAATGAAAAAGTTATTGAGATCATTACTTCCTGGGTTGCAAAAGGGGGTGGATTTATCGGTGTTGGAGAACCTTCAGCTTCGCATTATTCAAGTCAATTCTTTCAGTTATCGCATTTATTAGGAGTTGACAAGGAAGTAGGTTCGACATTGAACAAAGATAAATTGGATTATGCATTGTCTAAGGATAAGCATTTTATCCTTGAAGATATGGAAAGTGAAATTGATTTTGGCAAGGGTACTGACAACATTTTCATTCATAATAAAAACACTGAGGTATTATCTGATTCGGAAGGATCAATACAAATATCCCTTAATCAGTTTGATAAGGGACATTCGATCTATTTGTCAGGTTTTAAATTTAAACCGGAAAATACGTATTTGCTACACAAAGCATTGTTTTGGGCAGCCGGAAGACAAAGCGAATACGGACCATGGACATGTTCTAATATTCACACCGATTGTGCCTATTATCCGAATAACAATAAACTTGTTGTCATAAACAGTAGTGAAAAAGCTGAAGAGACAAAGGTTTACGATGCAGATGGTAAGGCTCACGATGTCAGTCTGAAACCACTTGGCATTGAAATTATTGATTTGTAAATAGTTGATTGTAACAGCTTGATAACAAATCTTTTTCCCAGCTTATTTTCTAGCTTAGAATAAATACTCACATTCCCTTGCATATAAACTTTTCCTTCTAATCAATCAAGCAGTTGCAACGGGAACATTTCTGAACAAAATACCCCGGGCTATTGCATTAGAGTATTCGAAATCTACAATTGTTAATTTTAGCATGCAACAATCCGGCCCTAAAGGCCTTATGTTTGCAAAAGCATAAGGCCTTCAGGCTATTTTTTATCTTTGTATTAACTTGTATACCTGGGTGAATTTATAGGGTTATTGCACCAATAGTCATATCTACATCAATCCCCGGGCAATGCGCTGGATTATTGAAGTATGATCCCTTCAGGATCATTTTTCTTTCCTTCACTGAGCCATAGCTTTCTTAAGCCTCATTACTTCAATTCCGGCATCAATAATGGCACCCAATCCATGGGTTTCATTGGTTCGTGCCGGACGAGTATAATAAAATACAAGATCGTCCTGAATGCCGGTACCTACACAGATATCTTTTAATTGGCCATCGTGTGTAATTTCATGTTCTTTCAATCCTTCCCAACCCCTTATTGCAATCGATGCATAGCGATCATCTATCCACCCTTCATTAACAGCCCTGGCAATGGAATACACAAACATGGCAGAACATGAAGATTCGAGATACGAATCTGTTTTATCCAGCAACTGGTGCCAGAGGCCATCTTCATTCTGATATTTAGCAATACCCAAAATTTGTCGTTCCAGGTTTTCTCTCAGATCTTCACGCTGAGGATGATCCGCTGGTAAAAAATTCATCAGGTGCACCTGCGACATCATGATCCAGCCATTACATCGTCCCCAATGCGCAACGCCGTTTCGCTCCAAATCGCTGTAATAGCAATGGTAATACAATTCTTTATTATCATCCCATAGGTAATTTGTGAAATTAAAGACCTGTTTCAGTGCATCATCAAAATATTTGACTTCTCCGGTCAAATTACCCATCCTGGCGAGAAAGGGAACACTCATGTACAGATCATCTGCCCACAAGGTCATTTCGTGAGGAAATTTGCGCACCAGCGTACCATCCGATAAGCGATCCTGTTTTTCCATAATATGGAGAGCGGTTTTATCGATATACTCCCTGTAATCCTTCCGATCGACCAAGTTGTATACTTCTATAACACTTGCAGCCATAGCGCCGCAGTCATCCAGTTCCTGCATGGTCCATAGCTGTCCGTAAGGCCAGCGATGATGCGGACGATCATTTTTAAAACGGTCCTGGAAAAATTTATAATTATCCATACCGTTTGCCACATGATGAACAGGATAATTGGTGTATTTTTCTTCGCCTAAGTACTCTCCCAGATTAATCATAGCCATATTAAGCACACCCATGGTATATCCCCACTGTGTGTACTGATTTGTAAAATTCACTTCCACATTTTCAGGTATTTCATTTGTAGTCTGGTATGTTTCCCCTGAACCCACAGCTCTGTAATCGAAAGTAGTATGCTCCAAAATATTATCGGCGATGGATCGGACAACGTATTCATCGACTTTATTGTTCTGACATGAGCAATGAGCAAATAAGAGAAGTAACGGGATTATAGGTGTTAATTTAGACATTATTATTTCCTCCAGTATTTGGTTAATATTTTGCGTTTAAGTAAAAATATAAAATTGATGATCAAGTACGAAGTCTATGATAATTATTTTAGAATTCATTCAAAATAAAGGAACTTCAAATCAATAGAGATGGAAAGTAATAATTTGATAATTCTTCAATAATTAAGTTATTCCATTTTTGGAAATTAGCTATTTTCACTCAACTCCCAATCCCTAAAAAGGTCTGATCTCCTGCTTATTGTTGCCCATGGGAGATATTTCCTTCCTGGAACATATACCACTTACAGGAACAAAAATGAGTGCAAAAATAAATTCCCTGCCTAAGAAACCAGGACCGGAAAGTAAAATAAATAAAGTTGAGGGTACCTTTAGGCGGACATTGTATTTTTACTTTGGAGCGCTTGAACAAATGGAGTAATTTTATAAAGCAGAAATAAAAAAGAATTAATTAATACGAAACAGTCATAAAGGCATAATAAAATCATGAAAAGAATAAAACAAATAAGAAATCTGCGGCCAACTGTCGTGATGTTGATAGTTATTCTACTATCAGCCTGCAATATATCAAATAAGAATGTTGAATTTATTGAAGAAATGGGATTTACGCAGATAGTGGTCAGAAACGATTTTGGTGAGGATATTATTATTGCTCCTTCATCAGAACAAGAGGGAGCCGTTGGTGTGAAAATCGGTGAGGAGATTATCTGGCTCACAGGAATTCCGGCTGAGACTTCAGCAAACAAATTCGTCTGGAATATTAAGGATGGAATTAAGGTATCATTGCTGGTGGATAATTCTTCATCAACCGGATCAGACTTCAAGCTTTCGATTGAAGGAGAAAATATCGCGGCAACAGAATGGTATATAAATGTGAAGGCTTCTTCAGAGGAGTATTTCACAGGCATTTTCGAAAGAGTAGTGGATGGCAATCAAAGAAAATCGTGGAAAGAGGGTATTACCACAGGTTTGAATCTTCGTGGCGAGATTGTTGAAATGCATCTTAAGCCAACGGTATCTGCCTATGCTCCGTTTTATATTTCTTCAAATAATTATGGCCTGTTTGTAAATACTACCTGGCCGGGAGTTTACGATTTTTGTAAAACCGATGAGAATTCCGTAAAGATTTCCTTTGAAGGGCCGGAGCTAAATCTTAGTTGGCTCCTGGGAACACCCATGGAGGTTGTACAACAACATGCCTTACAAACCGGCCCCTCTATTGTCCCGCCTGAATGGGCACTGGGACCCTGGCGCTGGCGTGATGAGCATTTCAACAAGGAGACCTATTATGATGGAACGCTGAAGAAGGCTCCATACAATACAGACATTGTTGAGGATGTTCTCATGATGCAAGCACTTGATATACCTGCCACAGCTCAGTGGATTGATCGTCCGTGGAGTCCCGGAAACAGGGGATTTGATGATTATGAATTCGATCTGGAAAGATTGCCCGATCCTGAGGGAATGATCGAGTGGTTGAATTCGAAGGATTTGGAATTGATGATATGGATAGCTCCTTTTGTGATGGGTGATATGGCAGATTATGCCGAGAATAAGGGATATGATCTTAGATCGAAAGACTGGAAAAATTCCCGACAGGTACTTATGGATTTCACTAATCCTGAAGGAGTAAAATGGTGGAGAGAGAATGGTCCCGGGAAATTGGCCCGAATGGGAATCAAGGGATACAAGCTCGACAGGGCTGATGGAGAAAAACTCATGGATACGATTGGCTACATATCTGCGAATGGTAAGACCTACCGTGAGAATTACAACGATTACCCGCATCAGTATGTTAAAGCCACTTACGATGCTGTTCAAGATGTTCTGGGTGATGACTTTATATTGTTCCCGCGTGCACAGTTTACAGGCAGTGCAAAATATGGAGGGATGTGGTCTGGTGATCCCAACGGAAAACCGGAAGGTCTTCGTTCAGTCATCATTGGAATGCAACGTTGTGCTATTATGGGATACCCCTTGTGGGCTTCAGATATTGGTGGCTACTGGGGCAACTTTTCAAGAGAGACCTGTATGCGATGGATCGCATTTGGTTGTTTTTCTCCATTGATGGAAACAGGACCAACCAATAACCGGGGCTTCTGGTCCAATCCTGATGAGCCACATTACGATCTTGAATTATTGGCTACATGGCGATTGTATTCCAAACTAAGGATGAAACTCATTCCTTACATCACTGAATTAGTAGATGAAGCAAATGAATCAGGGACTCCTGTTGTACGACCTTTATTCCTGGTTTATCCCGAATTGCCGGAAGCTTGGGATAACTGGGGAACTTATTTACTGGGGAATGATATACTTGTTACTCCCATTTGGGAAAAGGATAAGAATTCACAGCTGGTGTATCTGCCTGAAGGGGAATTATGGATAAACGCCTGGGATACTGATCGGGTATACCATGGAGGTCAAACAATTGAAGTTGATGCTCCACTCCACAAAATACCCTTGTTTATTCGGGAAGGATCTGATATTGAACTTGGAGATCTGAATGAATTGTATGAGGAGTCGCTACAGAAAGTTGCAGTTGTTCCCGATTTGAGTGAATTGGAAAAAGCCGAGAGTTGGAGATAAAAAATTAAAAATATTAATTCTAAACCTGACTGGTTTATATTTCTGTTGGGTTTATCATGATCTGTGTACTATGAAATTTATAAGCTTCATCAACAAATTATCAGGCTTACTTCTTCTGGTAAGCATATTTTCATGTCAGGCTAAATCAGAGCTGGAATGGCCCGAAATAACATCTCAAAACAAACCATGGACACGCTGGTGGTGGATGGGAAGTGCGGTGAATGAAAAAGATCTTACTATTGCTCTGGAAGCATATGCCGAAGCCGGATTAGGAGGAGTAGAGATTACACCCATTTACGGAGTGAAGGGACAGGAAAATGAATTTATTGAATACTTATCGCCCGAATGGATGGATATGCTGGTGCATACTTTGAAAAAGGCTGAAGAACTTGAATTGGGTGTAGATATGGCTACGGGAACCGGTTGGCCTTTTGGCGGACCCTGGGTCACATCGGAAGACGCATGTAAATATATGACGTATCAGGTTTATGAAGTATCGGAAGGCCAAGGTCTTACTGAGTCTTTAAAGTATATTCAAAAACCAATAAACCTGTGCATTGGTAAAAAAGTGGAACTTTCAGCCTTAAAAAGGCCGGTTTCAGCAAATGATAGCCTGCAGCAAATAGCTTTCGAGCAAATTCGTTTTGAAGAGGAATTGCCTTTGGTATTGCTGATGGCCTATGAAGAAGGAGGAGAAACATTAGATCTCACTGAACGAGTGGATGAGGAAGGAATGCTGGATTGGACTGCACCGAAGGGGAACTGGAAACTCTACGCGGTATTCCGGGGATTGCATGGCAAATTGGTAGAACGTGCAGCTCCCGGAGGTGAGGGAGATATTATAGATCATTTTTCGGAAGAAGCACTAAAACATTACCTGGCAAAGTTTGACGAAGCATTTGAGGGTAAAAATATCAGCTCGCTTCGTGGTTTTTTTAACGATTCCTACGAAGTGGATGATGCTATAGGTGAATCTGATTTTACTCCTGAATTATTCGATGCCTTTGAAAAGAAAAGAGCTTATGATTTACGGGAGCATCTGCCTGCACTTTTCGGACAGGATACATTAAATAAAAAACATATCCGGATACTTACTGATTTCCGATTGACAATTGCCGAGTTGTTGCGCGAAAACTTCACCCTTCCATGGAACAATTGGGCAGATCAGAAAGGAGCTCTTGTTCGAAACCAGGCCCATGGCTCACCGGCCAATATTCTTGATCTGTATGCAAGTGTTGATATTCCTGAAACCGAGGGAGATGATCTATTGCGCATAAAATTTGCCTCCTCAGCAGGGAATGTCACAGGAAAAGAACTTGTATCCTGCGAAGCAGCAACCTGGCTGGATGAACATTTTCAGTCATCTTTAGCAGAAGCAAAAACCAGTGTCGACCGCTATTTTCTGGGTGGTGTCAACCATATCGTTTATCACGGTACAAGCTATTCACCAAAGGATGCAGAATGGCCGGGATGGATGTTTTATGCTTCGGTACATTTTGCACCAACAAATTCTTTCTGGAATGATTTTCCGGCTTTAAATCATTATGTAGCCAGGTGTCAATCTCTACTTCAAAGTGGAAAACCGGATAACGATATATTACTTTATTTTCCTTTCCATGATCGCATATCTGTTCCCGGAAGAAGTCTCCTGCAGCATTTTAGCGGAGGAGGGCCACCGAATGAGCAGACCAAATTCAGAACCCTTGCAGCGGAATTAATTAAGGAAGGTTATTCCATCGATTATGTTTCAGATGCACAAATCGAAGAATTAAATTTCGATGGAGGTGAATTATTAAGTACCGGTAGTTCCTACAAAGTAATATTAGTCCCAAAATGTAATTATATGCCAATCGAGACTTTCAACAAATTAAGTCAACTGGCAAAAAACGGGGCAAGCATCCTTTTCATAAAAAATCTTCCTGCAGACATATCAGGGTATGCCAATTATGAAGAAAAGAAAAGTGCATACAATGAATTGATCAATGATCTGGACTTTGAGGAATTTGGTGAGCCTGGCTTAAAAAAAGCCAAATTGGGCAAAGGGGCCATCCTAATTTCAGATGATGCCAATATACTATTAACTGAATCAGGTGTACAACGTGAAAAAATGGTTGACTATGGAATTCAATACATCCGAAGGAAAAGCATAGAAGGGAGAACATATTTTATTGTAAACCATAATGACGAAAAATTCGAAGGATACATACCAATTAATACCATAGGAAGATCAATTGCTCTATTTAATCCAAATACCGACCGGATTGGTCTGGCAGAAGTCAAAGAATCTGAATTGGGTACCGGGGAGGTTTATGTTCAGCTTGAGCCCGGAGAGACTTGTTTTCTAAGAACGTATGACAAACAAATTCCAGGTGAAAAATATCCGTATTATGAGCGAAGTGGCCCGGAAATAAGCATTGAAGGAAACTGGGAGCTTAGTTTTTTGTCAGGAGGACCAACATTACCAGGCAAACAGCAACTTACTCAAATTATACCCTGGACTGATCTTGAGGGGGAGCAGTTCAGTAGTTTTTCAGGGACTGCTAACTACACATGCAGTTTCGATATGCCTTCGGAAAATTCAACAACATGGCTTTTAAACCTGGGTGATGTAGCAGAAAGTGCAACAGTATTTTTAAATGGAAAGAAACTTGTCACACTTTTTTCTCCTCCCTTTCAAACAATTATTTCCTCAGATCAATTATCGGAGAGTAATAATACCCTGGAAATTCATGTTTCAAACCTGATGGCCAATCGCATTATTTATATTGAACGTAATGGAGTTGAATACCGCAAATTCTATAATGTGAATTTTTCTGCAAAAAGAGCTGAAAACAGGGGGCCCGATGGATTATTTACATCCCAAAACTGGGAACCATTCACATCAGGACTTAAAGGTCCGGTTACATTAACACCATTAAAACTAATTGTTTATTAATTATTAATTAGAAAATATTCGAATAGTGATATTTGAATCAATAACATACCAGGATTTAGAAGAAATAAGAGATTTACAACCTGAGGGATGGCCGGATATAGTTCCCGTTTTTGAGTTTTATATAAGATCATCTTTTTGCAAAACATTCAAAGTCAAGGAGAAGGCTAAAATTGCAGGAATCGGATCATTAATAACATATGATTGCACAAGTTGGATTGGTCATATGATAGTACACAAAAAATTCAGAAACAGGGGAATAGGTTCTCAAATTGTAAAGGAGTTATTGGAAGAACTTAAAAATAATTCAATTGAAACTTGTTCATTGATAGCATCAGAATTAGGAAGACCGGTCTATTTAAAAGCGGGATTTAGGGATGTTTCAGAATATTATTTTATGCAACGAGATAAGCCATGGATCCCTAAATCAAATAATCTAAATGTGATTTCCTTGCAGGAGGAGCATCTACCTATGATTTATGCAATGGACAGAAAAGTATCAGGAGAAAATCGGGAAAGACTATTGGCTGGATTTTTGAAAAATTCGAAAGTATATCTCAAAAATGGAATCGTTGAAGGATTCTATCTTCCTGACCTTAAAGAGGGGCCTATAATTGCAGACACGGAAGAAGCAGGTTTAGCATTGATGGAAATTAAATATCCAAATGGAGACTGTGCAACTCTCCCATCAGAAAATATTGCCGGAAAAAAGTTTTTAGAGGACAATGGATTTGAAAAAAGAGACAAAAAGGGAACAAGAATGATTTACGGAAAAGAGATACAATGGAAACCGGAGAAAATTTATAGTAGGATTGGTGGGAACCTGGGATGACCATTACTACTTTAAATACCAATAATAATTACCCTCTTGCCTGTTAATTCTGATTTTCAAGCAGCTTGGCTAAAATCTTTTTATCAACCTTAAAAATTGTCCCATGCCTTGTACCTTCGGGGAATGAAATTAGATTGGAAATATCTTCCCACTTTTCCAGGTCCGATGATTTCACAGCTCCCATTTTATGCCGGGTATACTCATCATAATAAACTACCCACTCCTCTCCTATCTTTGTAACAGTTGGTCCTTCCACCCAGTCGACAGTAATTTTTTCACCAACAATTGAATAAGCTTCAGTCAGCTTATCACTTTTGGTTATTCGAATGTTTTTTTGTGGTGGATACCTGGTTTCATCTTTCACAAACATGATATAAATACTATCGAGTTTCTTTATTACTGCATCAATTACATTAAAACCGGGATCGAATAGCAATTTTGTATCTGAAAATGATTCGAAATCCTTTGTTGTGGTAAAATATATGCGATGATTGTATCCTTTATCACCTGCAGAATCGGTTTCAGGAAACCTCCCGGGAACAGTGGTTGCCCAATAGATCATATACATATCATCCTGTTCATCATAGAATAGCTCAGGCGCCCAGCAATTTCTTGCATCTGGTTCATGTTCCATAACAGGTATATACTGTTGTTCTGACCAATGAATCAGATCACGAGAGTTTGCATACCCTATGCCTCGCTCGTTCCAACTTACAGTCCATACCATATGGAATGTACCATCAGGGCCCTGTACAATACATGGATCGCGCATCAGACTGTCCTTACTTATTTTCGGTTTAAGAAAAGACTGATTATTATTCAAAGCTTCCCATGAATAGCCATCGTAACTATAGGCAAGGTGCAATCCATCTTTTCCTCCGTTCATAAAATAGGAAAACATGTATACCTGGTTGTTTTCCCGGGAACATCCCTTAAGAAACAGAGTAATTAGCAGAGTAGCTATTAAAGTTCCTGGTTTCATAATTAGGATTTACAGGATTGAGTTTCTCAATATGTTATAATTTCGAAAATGAGTCGATTAATTACCATCGGGCTTGATATAGAGAAATGAGGGACTTGACGGAATGGCAAAATTTTCAAACAGATCAGGCTCATGAGGATTGTATGATTCGAAATTAATTATATAATTCTTAAGGTCAATATCTTGATCTATAATTCCCTGCAAAATACATTTGGCTAGCTGATAAGCTCCATAGGGACTAAAATGAGAGTTATCTGCAAGTGCTTCATTTTGTCCTGGAAAGGAATTCGCCGGGTAGTGTACGAAAGCATTTTTTGATCCTTCCACACCCAGCGTTTCGAATAGAATTTTGCTCATTGCATTCAGGTCGATATAAGGTACCGATTCTTCTTCAGCGGCTTCCTGCATAGCCCTTGGATAATCTCCGTGCGTATTATTTATCATTCCCAAACTATCGAAACTCCGACGTTGCGTAGAGCTTGCCAGGATTGGATTTCCACCCTTCGATCTGATTTGCCTTACATAATCATTTAATTCATCCTTATAGCTTGTGAATGGTTCTACATATGAACTACTTTGCGGTTTCTGGTCGTTATGGCCAAATTCAATGAAAACGTAATCGCCTGAATCAATCATACTCAGTAATTTCTTTAACCTGTTTTCTGCTTTAAAACTTTTCAAAGCCTCACCCGATTCAGCAAGATTAATAACCACAACTTCTTTCGATAAAAAATTCGGGATCATTTGTCCCCAGGAACACCAGGGTTCGTTTTCCTGGTCAACAACGGTTGAATTACCTGCAAGAAATACCTGTAATATATCTTTTGCCTTTGTAATTTCAATGGCATTAATACAAGGACGCGAATCATTAAATTCCAAAACTAATTTATCATCCCAATTCAAGTAATTGAGTTCGCGTGATTTTAAACGAATGCTTTCTGCTGAATCAATTACAGGTGTTCTGACATTCACCATAATTTCTTTGCTTATAAATTCTCCGGGCCTGGTTTTTAAAGATTCAAGCATAAGGCGCCTTGATTCTGCCTTAACTGTTGTAATAGTCTCTTCCTCCTCATCTCCAATATAAAGCTTGATTTTATAATTTCCATCAGGGAGATCAATCATAAAATAAAAAGGATTGGCACTGGTACAAAAATCCTGAAGCAAAGGATCATCGATATCCCGGATAACATTATCAATCGGAGATTCACTGATAAACCCATAAGCCCGAACCGAATCGTATTTAATATCTCCGGCTACCTGAGTAAATCCATTTTTCAGCAATCCATTACCGAAATCAAACTTTAGCTCAATATCATTGGATTGGCAATATCCCTGGGATAATGATGACAGCACAATAACTGTGATTAATACTATTTTGAGGAGCTTGAATTTTTTAGTCATGACAATGAATTATTTATGAATTGATGGTCTTTATTGTATTTTAGGTGTAAACGAAACTATTAAAAAAAATATAAAACCGCAAAGTGCACAAAGTCTTCGCAAAGCTCGCAAAGAATCATTAAGCTAAATTTCAGGTTTTTGCGAACTCAGCGTCTTCTTAGCGGTTAAATTATTGAAATTTTTTAGACTG
>CAYWBC010000076.1:0-18957 GCA_964456285.1 uncultured Bacteroidales bacterium | reverse complement strand
TACCTTGTTTGGTTGTAATAATTACTACTCCGTTTGCTCCTTTTGCACCATATATTGCTGTTGAAGCCACATCTTTCAATATCTCGATAGATTCAATATCGTTTGGATTGATGTCAATTCCACTACCATATTGTACACCATCAACAACATACAGAGGATCATTTTTTGCCGATAATGATCTGTCACCACGAATAGTTACTTTAAATCCTGAACCTGCCTCACCACTAGTTCGGATAATGTCAACTCCGGCAGCCTTACCCTGCAGGCTCCCAACAACATTCGTAGTCTTCAGCTGTGTGAATTCTTCTTGATTGATGGATACGATGGCTCCGGTTACATCACTTTTTCTCATGGTACCGTAGCCCACAACCACTACTTCATCCAGGGCTTCAATGTCGGGGACTAATTGTACATCTATTACTGTACGACCTCCTACGGGCACAACCTCATCCAGGTAACCGATATAGGAAATCTGCAGAGTATCGTTAACATCCGACACATTCAAAGAAAATTTTCCTTCAACATCGGTAACCGTACCTGTAGTTGTCCCTAGTACAACCACATTTACTCCGAGTAAAGTTTCACCCGTATTAGCATCTTTCACCAGTCCGGTAATTTCGTGTTGTTGACCATAAACCGTTAAGTTACATAGCATAAAAATCACCAACAGAAATCCTGAAATAATTTTTCCATTGAGTTTTTTACAACTAAGATGGCTACATATTGGTATTGCCTTGAATGCCAATATGCCCATAGTTTTAAAACATACTCTCAATTCTTTTCGTTTCATAGGTATTTTGTTATTTAAATTAGTTAAATATATTAGGTTAAGGGTAGTGCTACCAAAGGTATTTTATGTGAATACAAACATAGCAAATGTAGATTTAATACATAAAAATACATTATACATATTTCACAGTTTATAAATACAAATTACTACATAGTGAGTAATACTGTACCTTAAATATAAATAATACTTTAGAATTAAATATCCAAAACAAATCGAATTTACAAATCAGTTATAAATAGAGAAATTATTAGGAAGAGTTTTATTATGAAAGGCTAGTGCAATTATATAATAAATAGGGCTATTTATATTGCTTTGTGTCATTCTGTTAATTCCATCTGAATTTGCTAATTCGTTTTCTTGCTTACACTGTAAACTAAGGTTTTGTTAATATGAAGAAGCCTGAATTTCCAGGCTACGTTCTTAGCTGTCCCGACCATTGGCATGGGGATCTGCCGCAAGTTGTCTGAGTAATTGCAGTAATTTTCGATTTGTCACCGATCCGAGGCTCATTAATATACATTCTGCACTTTTATAGCAGACATCAGGAAACAACAAATTGTCATGTTTTTTCCTCAATAGTCATCTGCGATAACTAATTTTTTCTCTTTCCTCAAGGGTTTTGAATAAAATGCCACATCTACAATATTCAAACTGCTTGCATTTTTCACATTAAGATCATTGGTCGTTTCTCTATCCAGGTTTCCTGTAATTTCTACAAGTTTGTAAGTATCATTGAATTCAGTTTGCCCATAAAGCCTTATTTTACAATTGTTAGTATATATCGGTGTTTCCAGAGAAATATAATAATATCCCAGGTTAGGGCTTGTTATACCCTGATAAATTATTGAATCGTTGGCAGAAACCACAATAGGATAACTTCTCGTTCTCCAGCCGCTTAATTTCAGGGCTATTTCTGAAACTTGAGATCCTTCTTCCAATGTATAGTTAATCCAACCTGTTTCGATATTGCCATCGTTTTCCCAACGGGTAGATTGTTTTCCATCATAACTTAAAGCAACCCTATCTTGATTGGTGCCTGCAATAGCATCCAAAATCTTAATACTTTCCCTTGATACTGAATAAGAGGGTGTGTTTGGTGTTGGCCCTTTATTAAGGTTAACCGGCAAATTATCTGCCGGCAGTTGAATTGACAAGCCATGATCAGTATATACTGGGATTGTATTAAAGCTTATTGAAGCTGCTTTGAGAATGGTTGAATGTGCAGTAACCTTGACTTCGCCAGCCTGGGTAATGGATCTTAAAATTACCCGGTTTACGCCACATTCGACTGGCAAAGATTTAGATAACACAAAATTATCAGGCCCCTGGGCCAATCCGCCACGCCATTCGGCCATGCCGCTCAACTCAAAATCGATCATATTTAAAGCAGTAGGGCAACGTTGCCCATCTTTATCGACCACCTCAATTTCTACAATGGCCATATCGGCTCCATCAGCCTTTATTCCTAAAGGAGATGATATCAAACTAAGTTTAATTCTTTCTGGTTTACCAGCCGTTTTAATTGTATCTGAATTAAGTTTTTCCCCATCAACGCTATAGGAAATGGCCTCGATCATTCCAGGTTCCCATAAAACACTGTCAAAAGTGAAAAGAAAATTATAATCCCTTCTACCAAAACCAAGTGATTTGTTATTGACCCGTAATTCTACTTTTTCACCGGATGATACTACATATATATTTTTAGTAATCCCCTTCTTATAATTCCAATGCCCGATTATATGTGTGCCATGCTCTTGTATATCAACCCAACCATTCCACATCACCTTATGCGCATAAAATGCATCTTTAGGGATCCGCAAAGGATCCACTTCGCCGCTGCGTCTGTAATTTTCTGTTCCCCTATGATGGGTATTGGTGGAAGAAAAAACAATATTTACACCTCCTGAGCTAACATAATCTCCTGTACCAGGACGTTCGCGATAATATTCGTACCATCTTTTTACCGCTGCTTTGGCATAAGAATCCTGATTCCTATTGTAGGCACTGGCATCTTTTCCTTTGTATAAGGGGCCTTCGCCATCTTTATGGTAAGGAGGGGAAAATTCGTCCCAATATTTTCTCAAACCCTCATCGCGCATATATTCCATAGCCCATAGAGGTTTATCTTTGCTTTTATTTATATAAAGCATTTCGCCTCCATATTCAGCAATTTCGCTATCAAGCATATTCCTGCTTCCAATAGCACGTCCTCCATATGGATCATACTTGTCCCTTATATTTTTCATTTCCAGCATATGCTCTTCAGAAATATCATTGTTACCTGATTCATAAAAGATAATACTGGGATTGTTACGGTTATAAATGATGGCGTCACGCATTACTTCTACCCTTTGTTCCCATTGGCGACCAACCTTGTCCTTCTCTGAATCGCCAGCGGGCATGGCTTGCATTAAACCCATCCTATCACATGATTCAATGTCCTGTTTCCATGGAGTAATATGCATCCATCTTACTAAGTTGGCATTGCTCTCAATCATTAATCGATTACTGTAATCGCTCATCCAGGGCGGGACCGATATGCCAATAGCTGGCCATTCATTGCTGGTGCGCTGTGCATACCCTTTTATCATGATCACCCTATCGTTTAATTTTACCATTCCATTGGCAAATTCTGTTTTTCGGAAACCGGTTCTTGTGGACACCTTGTCAATGACCTGACCATTAATTTTTAATAGGGTGTGTACGGTATATAAATAACCATATCCCCAACTCCAAAAATTTAGTCCTTCAACTTTATCTGTGGCCTTTATGATCTTTGTTTCTCCTGGCAAAAGCTTATAGGACCCTCCGCTAATGGTTTTAATAGTTCTGCCATCAAGGTTATCGATGGTAATTTCATATTGAAAGGTAACCTCTTTTTTAGATTGGTTTTTCACCTCAGTTTCAGCTGTAATATCTGCGGAATTATTTTTTATATCAATATTACGGGCGTATATATATTGGCCGGTAGTACCCAAATTTGAAAATAGAGGCAAAGTTTGGAATACAGGACCGGTTATATGTAGAAATACATTTTTTGGAATTCCACCATAATTGGCATTAAAATTTTTATCATTCCACTGGTAACCAGTCCCTGTTGCTTTTTCTTTATAATCCCATGAGTTATCAGTTTTTACAGCAATCACATTATCCTTCTCACCAAAAAAGATATGATCCGACAAATCAAAACCAAAGGCATTTATGCCATTCTCATGAAGTCCAATAAATATTCCGTTGATATATACTTCAGCAGCCTGTCGAACTCCCTCAAATTCAATAAACACTTTTTTGCCTTTGAAATGTTCGGGAATTTTAAAATGTTTTCTATACCAAACAATCCCGGTTGATAGATCTTTTATATCCTTTTTAAATGCTTCGTCTTCGTTCCAGGCAAAAGGCAAGCTCACATTTCGCCATGAAGCATCATCAAATTCTGGTAAACTAGCTTCAATGGAATCTTTCTTGCTTACTTTCCATTCCAGATTGAAATTGTATTTTACCCTATCATCTTCTTTTGAAGCCTTCGTATGGATAGGCATAAGCATTATCAATACTATAAAAATTCTATTTATAGTCTTCATTGTCTTGCTTGTTTTTCAATCTCGTAATAATCCGGATAATTTTCCGGATTTATTGCAATTTGGTCGAATACAATTCCTGTTTGGTTTACATAAATTTTTAATGTTTGAATTCCGGCTTTTTCAAATGTCACAGGGTAGGTAATCGACACATAATTTCGCAAAACATTTTCTTTCCATGCTTCACTTCTTCCTTTTGTATTTATTGAAAAATCTTTACGATCCTTTCCGTTCCCCTCAAGGCTAACAATATGGTCGTAATTATTGGCATGAGTTGGAATGCATCGTATTTCCACTTTGTATTTGCCTGCTTTTTCTACATTGAAGTTATATTCCAGATAAGGTTCGCTCTTCGAAAAAAGATGGTTATCAAACGGAAATAAGGTAAGGCTTGAATTACTATAGCCTAAGCCTTCAATAGTTCCCCATTTGTATTTTTCCAGGTTTTTTGCTTTCGTGAATTCATTTGCTTGTATGATTATGTTAGTCTTCTCATGTTTTTCTACCAAGGAATGTGTATTGACAGAAGTATCTGACAAATGATATTCAGGTAATGCAAAGACGGGAAGATTCCTGGGTTTCATCGACATTATTAGCTGCCACTTGCCATCACTTATTTCGTTATTGTATTTTGCAGTTAGGGTAATGATTTGATCGTATGCTTCTACTGATTGATTAGCAAACATTTCTTTCTCAGCATTATCATCAGAAAGGTAAGACTGCTGAGCAAATAAGAATTTCTGATTCATTAAGGCAGCTCCCTTTATTGGATATTCTATGAGCTGAAAGTAAGCATCCTGCCTTTCTTTTGAAATCGTCGATTTAATATGCTCGGCCTTTTTAATGAGATCAGAATAAGCATCAATTCTTCGCTTTACTTCATTATTATCGGGGTTGCTACTAAATTCGGTTCTTCTTGTTGCCGTAGTTGGTTCAGTTTGGCTCCATCCCATAAATTCGGGCTTGCGTAAAAATGCCAATCGATAGTATTCTTGTAAAATAGCTGAGATTTCTTCAGCACTTTCGCCACCAAATTCGCGAGTGATCCAATCAAATAAATGTTTATTTATACTTGTTTCATTAATACTGTTAATATCCCAAGCCAAGTCGAGGAAAAATTCCATGGTGTATTCTCCCGGTTTGATATCCCCAACATTGGCAATCCATATTTTTTGTGCACCGTTTTGATATGCTTTTGACATTTCATACCAAATCAACCCTGGTTGTGTAGATGAGAGCCATAAGTAATCGTGTGGCCTTCCCCAGTAGCTTAAATGATAATAAACACCGCTACCTCCTTTTCGCTCTTGTTCTACTTTGTTGCTCAATCTGCGGATATAGCCATAGTTGTCGTCTGTCCACATCAGGGTAATATCATCAGGAACAATTAATCCATTATCGTAAACATCCAATACTTCTTTATAAAGTGTAAGAACCTGAGGTATTTCTTTTAAGGGTTTATTTATGGTTTTGGCTAACATTTCCCGTTGCTCAGAAATAATTTGTTCAAGCAGCTCTACTTTCTCCTTTTTAGTGGCATTACCTTCCATCCCTGAATCGTGAATGCCTCGCATCCCGAGCGTGATGATGTTATTGCCTTTTTTAGTCTCGTCTATTCTTTCCTGCCAATATTCCTTTACTTTTTGGCTATTGGTGAAGTAATTGAAATCTCCATATTCTTCTTTGTTCCATTCATCAACATTATTTCTGAGCATAGGTTCGGCATGCGAAGTACCTATTACTATATGATATTTTTCAGCCATTTCCCTGTTTCCGGGAATGCGAAAGAATGCTTTAGTACAGGGGTGCATTGCAGGCCATATTGTATTTGCCTTTAACCGAAGCAATAGCTGAAATATTTTTTCATAGGTTTTTGGTCCAATATCTCCGGTTTCAGGTTCAAATGTTTTTGCCGCCCAGGGTTGCAAGCCCCAATCTTCATCATTTAAAAAAATACCACGATATTGTACGGAAGGACTTTCTTCAATTTCGCCGTTCGGCAAATTCAATACTAGTGATTCCCTTTTTTGAGGGGTAACATCAGCCCACCATTTCCAGGGAGAGATACCTAATCGTTCGGCTAAGTCAAAGATAGCATATACTGTTCCTCTGGTATCGCTACCTACTATAAATAGGTTTTCCTTATGTTTTTTGATTATAAATTTCTCCCATTGATTTTGCAACTGACACTCGAAATTTTCAGGCAAACTTTCTATAAGCTTATCGGAATAAGCTCCAATATAGATTCCTCTATCAGCCGGATTGAATTTATCGGTATTGATGATCGTGATTTCCTTACCCAGCATGTTCTTAAAATCATCGGCAAGATCAGTAACAGCCCACTTTATTAGTTCATCAGATTTTTCATCCAAATATATATTGGTAGTTGACGAATTATCTGCGATAGTGAAATCATTCGCTTCTTTTGCACTACAAGACATTAATTGAAAAAGGATTAGTATATTCAATATGTATTTACTCATTTCTTTGTTTTTGGTATGCTATTTCTGAGTAAGGTTTTACAATATGAAAGGGCCAGGATTTTGAATCGTATTTTTATCCACCCTTAATGAAGTTGAAAGAACAATTAAGCCATCACGAACCATTAACTTCCAGCTGTTTTATATTGTGTTGTAGTGCGTTTATTCCATTTAATCATCTATAGCCTGTTCAACCAGTTGACGGAACTTCCAGCCTGTATCATCAGTATCTGTTCCCTGTGTTTGCTTCATTAAAATACCAATAATTTTTTCTTTTGGATCTGCAAAATATTGGGTATTAAAGTACCCGCCCCATTCAAAGGTTCCTGTACTGCCCCGACCTCCCATATCTTGTCCTTTTTCATCAAGGACACTAAAGGCTAATCCGTAATGCGCATCTGAAGGCCACAGATCTCCTATTTGATTGCTCATCATAAATTGTACTGTTGTTCTGCTAAGCAAACGAATACCGTTTAACTCTCCATTATTCAAATACATTTGTAAAAAATTAGCATAATCTTCTGCTGTACTTGAAAGACCTGCTCCACCGGAAAAAAATTGTTTTGCGCCACTAATTGGGTAATCCGGATCATAAAATGTAGTGGGGTATTTTATCCAGGCCTCATTCTCCTTTTTCTGAATTGAAACCAATCTTTCATATTTTGATTCTGGTAAATAAAACCATGTGTCATTCATTTCAAGCGGATTGAATATGTGAGTTCTAAAAAACTCATTGAGCGGCATTCCTGATATTATTTCAATAAAATAGCCCAATACATCAAGTCCTTCACTATATGTAAATTTTTCACCCGGATTATGATGTAATGGAAGCTTTGCCAGTTTTTTAACACTTTCTTCGATGCTAATATTTTCTGTAGTGAACAGATCTGTTACACCTGCTTCGTGGTATATCTTTTTGAACCGATCATCCGGGTCAATAGCGCCATATCCAATTCCTGATGTGTGTGTTAAAAGATGTCTTATTGTAATGGCTTTGTTTGCCGGAGTGGTACTATATGTTCCATCGGGATATAAAGAATCAAGTACTTGTGCATCATTAAACTCTGGTATATACTTTGAGATAGGATCATCTAATTTGAACTTACCTTCCTCCCAAAGCATCATTACGGCTGTTGCTGTTATTGCTTTTGTTTGTGATGCAATTCTAAAAATATCATCTCGTTTTAAGATTCTTCCTGATTCATTATCTGCTTTGCCGAATGCTTTGTAGTATACAATTTTTCCATTTTTTGCTACCAGGGCAACCATGCCGGGAATTTGAGATTCTTCTATAGCTTCCTTGCACATGGCATCTATTCTTGCTAATCGTTCTAGAGACATTCCAACACTAATGGCGGAGCCCTCTGCGAGCATTGGAGAGTTCTTAATTGATTTTGTTTGGGCAAAAATTGCCAGTGAACAAAAGGTGAAAAGGAGAGCAATTAAATTTTTCATAAGTATAGTAATTATCGATATTGGTTTTAATTCATTCAACAGCAATTGTTAGTCTTATATTATCATCAGTTAATAATTTATCAAATCTATCCATTTTTACTCAAATTGTTGCCCGAATTTTGACCTTAGCATTTGAAATTAATTTCTATTTGCAAGCTTGTCAGGACAGGTTTTCTTATAACTACATTTTGTGTAGGCATTTTTTAGGACGATACAACTAAATCAAAAACGAATTTAAATTAACAATTCAACTAACACTTTCAAATGCACAAGAGCCCCCGTATGGTAAATATCAGCATTTAATATTTCATGGAGCAATTTCTTTGCTTCTTCCTTATTATCCAGTCCCATATTTCCAAGGGCCATTAAATATTTACAATGCAAAGCATTTCTCTCATTTAAATCATCATCCCAAATCATAAGGTCGGGCAGGGACACAGCAAAATAGTCGATAACAAGCTCATCGGAAATATGAGTTGAGCCATATTGTAAAAGTTTTTCAAAATGCAGCTTAGCTTCTTCTTTTCTGTTTATTTTCTGAAGAGCCAGTCCCTGATAGAAAATCATATCGGGTTGCTGATCGTTATAAAACATGGCAGGTGAGGGGTCGCTGGTTCCATTTGTGGCTTCTTCATAAAAGGCATTGGCTTTGTGTTCATCACCCATCTTTGCATGTGCATATCCAAGCCAAAAGTTGATGTCATTGTCCAGTGTACCCATGAGTTTTCCTTCGCCCAGATTTGGCGGATAGGATTTGGCTTTTTCAAGCAATTCTATGGCAGTTTGATATTGTTTTGCTATGATTTTATCCTTCGCCATTTCAAGCAGACACAATACATATTGTCTGGTTACTTTGCCCTCACCTCCTTCCCAGGGATGGAATTTTCGCGACAATAGTTGTTGATATGCCATTTCGTAATTGCCTGTAAAGTTCAACAAAGTGATTCTTTCAAGATAGAGGTCATCCCTGTCTTCAACCAAGGCAGGGTAGTTTTCAAGCAAGGCTAATCGCTCCTTGTAGGGTTTGTTTAGTCTTTTGTAAAGCGCATCTAGTTCCATGAGCACTCGGGCATCTGAAGCATCAAGATTAAAAGCATTTTTCAGGGAGGAAAGGGCTTTTTCCTCCTGATTCATTTTGTTGAAATAAGCAAGTGATAAATTACGATACACCGTTGGAAATGTGTTGTTATTTTGAACTGAGGAATCCCAAAGGGCTACTGCTTCAGGATACTGCCTATTGTGATAATAGAAATTACCAAGATAATAGGGTGCCTTCGAAAAACTGCTATTCATTTCAATGGCGCATGTTAACGCCAGAACAGATTCCGTTTGGTTCGGAAAACAGTAATCCGCTTTTTGCTGCTCGGCCATGTCAAAATAAATTTTGGCCTTGTCTTTTTCACCTGACTGAACGCTGAACCACCCCAAATAATAATAAGTCATAGGATAGATTTCTTCTGCTTGTTCTTTTATGCCTATGTTCAGCATTTCTTTCGCTTCTTCAAACATTCCTGCCCAATAATAATCAAGGGCATATTCAATAAAAGTGTGAATGTTGCCACGAATTCGCTTTTTGAACTCCTGTAGATTTGATGATTCTTTGTCAAAGAGATATTTTTCGAAGAGGACCCCAAAATTAAAGCGGTCTAGTTTCAATGATTCTCTTACCTGGGTAGCAAAGACTTCCTTTTTCCCCAGCTTTCTTAAGATTGCCGACTTCAGGTGCCTCGCTTTGTGATTGTGCCATTGTCGGATCAGGGAGCGCTCCACCAGATCAAGAGCTTCTTCCAGCTGCCCACTGCCCGATGCTATTTGCGCTAGTTGAAAATATCCGCTATGTTGCCATGCATCGTTCCATACTGCCTTATAAAAAGCTGTGTAGGCTTCCTCATCTTTGTATTGAAAACGCAGTGCCAACCCGAGATTAAAATAAGCTTCGCCATCGTAGGGGTTGGGATTTCTTTTGGTAAGGGTAGTAATTGCCTTTCGAAAATAAGACTCGGCTTTTTCAAACTTTCCTCTTTTCATCCATAACAAACCTACTGCATTGTTGCACCTGATGTCCTCTTCGTCCCTTCTCAGTGCCTCCTCGTAATACTCTTCTGGCAACCAGGTGGCATGCCGGTATTGTTCAAGATGCTGACCTGTAAGATACAGTTGTTCGTTAGAATCAATTTCGCCTGGTCGTTTGGCTGTGGCTGCGGCTTCAGGAATGGCTTTCCCTGTTTTTTTTTCTGCTTGCCAGCTAAGTATTCTTCTTTTTTGAGAATCCCTAACTGAAATAATTACAGCTTTTTCTTTATAAGTTTTATCTAAGTCGACTTCCTTCAGAAAAGGCGATTCAGGATTTATGTCAAGTTTAGCACGGAAAACAAGCTTTCCTTCTGATTCCAGTTCTACCAAAGCATTTTTATATACACCGGTGACATACACCCCAAGATAAGCTTTCTCATTTTTTATTTCAAGATTAAGAAGGGCCTCTTTGTTGGCATTTTTCACATAGCCTATGTTATGGTAAGGCATAAAATACTGGCTAAAAGTTTTTTCCTCGTAAGGCATAATCCAGGAGAAATCGGGCTGATTGTCTGTATACACACCGCACATGAGCTCAATGTAAGGACCATCTTCATCGGTGAGGTTCCTGTCCCAGGCCCGACCAAAGTTGCCATTGCCCCAGGTCCATTGTTTTTTTCCAGGCGATATGTAGTGATTAGCCACATGGAGCATTCCTCCTTTCGTGTCGTTCTCATAGCCTCCCACAAAATCATACTTCGATTCAACGGCCATGTATGAAGTGGGAACAGGGATGTTTTTATAAGAGGAAATATCAACGCCTGCCGAGTAATCGACCTTATAATATGTTCCGGTGGCAATGGGGAAAGTAGAAACATCTCTTTTCCCATGGTCATACACCGCGTTCACATCGGGTGGAAAAACCGATTGGTAATGATCGTTTACTTTCACTGCAGGGTTAGCCCACCAAAGAAAAGTCTGGGGATGCGGTGTGGGATTATACAATTTCACCTTGATTTCCATATAAGCCTTGTCAGGGTATAGTGTAAAGCCTGCCATTCCCTTTGTGCGAAACATGCGCTCAATTTCACTGCACCAGACTGTTTTGCTGCCATCGGCATTATCTTCAATCAAATGATCCACTTCCTGGTAGGTAGTGGGACGATGGTGCTGGGGCCAGTTAAACTCAATGCCTCCCGAAATCCAGGGGCCCGTTAAACCGACCAATGCTGGTTTAATCACCTGGTTGTAATAAACAAAATGACGCTGCTTTATTTTGTCGTAAGCCATTTGTACCCTGCCACCCAATTGGGGAAGGATCATAATTTTTAAGTAGCGGTTTTCAAGAAATACTGACTTCCAGACCTTGTTTATCTTATCATCGCAGATTTTTTCTATTACAGGATAAGGATACACAACGCCGCTGCTTCCCTGGTAAACTCTTTTCTCTATGAAAACAGGGTTTTTTTCTTCCTTCCCAATTTCGTAGGTGGGTATTGTTACATCTTCTGTCCAGGCTTTAACTGTGTTCATTGGTATTTAAATTATTCTTATTATCCTAGGCTCACCCCTTTATCTCACAAGGGAGAAATCCAAACCCTCAGTGCGCTGGAGGCTTTCCCCTTCGCTTATCCCTTGTGATCTCTAATAGGGGGAGATCCAATCACTCAGTGGGTACAAATACATTGCTCACGACTAGGGCGTTGCATTTACATACGATTTCCAACCTTCTCTTTCTTTTTCTTCAAACAACTCACGTATGGTGGCTATTTTGATTTCCACATCGGGCTGAAAGGCATCGGATTGCAGGTAGTTCAGAATACTCTTCTTCAACTGGCCGGCAACAGGTCGGTTTTCGGTAGTATCGAGATTTATGCTGCAAACCATTAATTTCCCATTTTCCACTTTGGCCTCGAAAAGCATCGCCAGGCGACGGTTCAAGAACCAGGTATCGATGGGCTGAATCAGTGGTCTGAAATTTTCAGGAAAATATTCCAGGTTTATGACCTGTTGCAGGTTGGCAATTTCCCACCATTGAATATCGCTGTAATAATCGGTAGGAAATTCAGAAAAAACCGGATGATCCTCCATAATGAGTATGCCAGTTGTATGAGGAGGCCTCATTCTGAACCAGGATGTATTCCAAAATGCTGGAACATAATATTGAATCACATCTTTGCCATTCTGAACTTTGCCAGCTGCCAGCAAGAAAACTTTTTCTCCTGCTTTCAGTTTATCCAGAGCTTTGTCATCCAATTTCCTGCAAATATAAATACCAGAGGTATCGGGTGCCTCTATTGTAGCTGGATATACCCATATGTTCCAATGGTTGCTGTATTTTCCAATACTCATTTTCAGGCTAAGTTTTGTTGCCTTTGTTAGTGAGCTCAATTCAGCTTCGATATTGCCTAAACTTACACCATTTCCTACAGGAATTACTTCATGTTGCACTGCTCCTGAATCTACAATGTCTCCATCCGGAGTTGCTAATTGCCAGTATGCAGTAATGTTCTTCATTTCATCACCACTAAAATTGGCCACTTCCATTTGGGCCTGCAATTTTTCACTGTTGTAAAAGGTATATTTTGGTAGCCTGACCAGAGGGACCACTTCGTTACAAAATGAACGGAACTCATCGGCTGAGATGTAACCCTTTTCATCCCAGAAAGCATCCAGGATACCTACCAGTGCTGTTCCCTGTCCCGAAAAATCATTTAAACTCAGCAATTGAAATCCTGCCAGGTTGGGTGTACGCAGAGTAGCCTCAATTTCCTGCTTGTAGCAGGATGCCTGCAATTTACCCGATGCCATTAAAAAGTCTTTGGCCTGATCACCCATATGTTTATCGTTGAGATCTTCTCTGAAAAGTTCAAAGTTCCTTGCTTTTAATGGACCGGTGTATTTATCGATTTCTTCGAAATTGGGAAAAACACACCATTGTCCCATTTCAAAGCTGACATAAGGCTTTTCCTGATTCTCAGTTTTGTTGCGATAGTCAAAAGTACTTTCCGGTTGATTGATTCTCCACTCCAAACCACGTGGTGGAGAGCGTACAATAAAATCGCTATTTTCTATAATTGCCCAGTTCCTTCCTGTGGATGCACCTGTAAATACCCTTTGAGGATCGTATTTTCTGAAATGCTCCACCCAGTTTTCGAGGTAGGGAACATAATTACCTGAAGGTTCGTTACCGTAGGCCATCATGCAAAATGAAGGATGGTTTCCGTAGGCATCAAGAATGCGTTTTGTTTCCTCCATCAGGTATTGGTCTATGGGCAAGCCATCGCCGAGGGTTACAGAATATTTTGCCCAGCTGGGACCTTCTACATGCAAATATATTCCGGCCTTGTCGGCTGCAGCAAAAGCTGCTTCGGGTGGGCAGTAGGAATGGAAGCGCATGTGGTTCAGACCGAAAGAACGACAAATCTGAAATATATGTTCCCAGGCTGCTTCTTCAGTTGGAGGATATCCTGTCAAAGGAAAAACGCAACATTCTGTTGTTCCGCGCAGAAAAATGGGCGTGCCATTGATCTCAAAATGTTTCTCCTTTATGGTAAATTCCCGCATGCCAAATACTTGCTTCTTCTCATCCAATACCCCGTTTTCATCTTCAAGAATTACGGTCATTTCATACAAATTGGGGGAAAATTCGCTCCAGGCTTTATACTCATCTCCCATGTAAACAACAGGATTAATTCCTTTGGCAGCATCCTTTACATGCAGGGTGACCGGCTTAACTACATGATTGTGGTTTACACCTTTTACTGTAATTTTAATTGTGGCATTTTCTATTAATTCAGGATCGTTCAGAAGTATGCCTACACTTACTGTCTTATCGGCAAGATATGGCCTAAGCCTGATGGTTTCAATATAAATATTACTTTTTGCCCTTAGGGATAATTTACCCACCATACCGTTCCAATTTCCCTGGGTATGGTCGGTAATGCTATGGGAATTCATTCCGGGGTCGATTTCGTGAATTGCATTGTCGACACGAACGCTAATTGTATGTTTTCCTGGAGCTACTGTGCCCGCAGCAATTTCGAACTGGTGCGGAGTGGATAAGGAGTTTTGACTGCCCACAAAAAGGGTGTCGATCCAAACGCTGGTTTGCCAGTGCGGACGTTCAATAAGCAGGGAAAGGGTTTTTTGATCCCAGTTTTTAGGAATATCAATTTGTTTCTGGTACCAGGCTGCCCCAACATAACGCTTTACCGGAGTAAGCCAAAATGGAAATTTGAGGCTATCCTTTTTCCGATACTTTTCCATGGCAGGATTGAAAAACCAGGAGCTGTCATAAATGCTGCCAGTCCAAATAGTCTTTAAGGATGGAATAAATCCAATATCATAGTCGCGCAATGCAGCGGGCAGTTCGATATTGGCATCGAATGTTTGCGAGTACCAGTTTTCTTCTATTCCGATATTGAGGGTATCCAGCTTATATTGCCATGTACCGGCAAGATCAATAGTATCAGTTTGCGAACACTGGATAAAAAACAAACAAATGAAGGGTATTGGCCAATTTTTCAGTTTCATACTTTGGTGGTTTTACTCCTTAGGTTTTGTAAATTCATTTTCAACTTCTTCGAGCGATTTTCCTTTGGTTTCGCTAAGCCGGGCGCGGATAAACAGGTAGCCGGAAAAACAAATGGCAGCATAAATCCAGAAAGCGCCGGATATATTAAATAGTTCTTTGATAAATGGGAAAAGCAATACGAGCAAGGTGCTGGCAATCCACAACACCGTGGTGGCTAATGCCATGGCTGCTCCGCGAATACGGTTCGGGAAAATTTCGGAAAGCACTACCCAGGTAATGGGTGCCAGTGACATGGCATAGACGGCAATGGCCAGGGTAATGATGATGAGAACAATATAGCCGTTCAAATTGAGATAATATGATATACCCAGAACAAGGTAGGTGATAGCCAGACCGAGCGAGCCAAAGAGCATTAATTTTCTTCTTCCCCAGCCGTCGACAGTTTTCATGGCAACAAGCGTAAAAAATAGATTTACAACACCAGTAATAACAATATTAAAAAGTGATGAGCTTATTCCAAAACCTGCTGAAGTAAATACATCATCGGCATAATTAAAAACAATGTTTATACCGCACCATTGCTGAAATGCTGCCAGCACCAATCCTATGATCAATATTGGCCTGATTCGCGGATTAAATAATTCGCGCAGGCTTATCTTTTCTGAAACATCTTTCAAACTCCCCTTTATTTCAGCTAAAACAACACGGGCATATTTAGCATCACCAATTTTATTTAATATGCCCAGCGCTTTATCATTCTTATTGCATTTGGCCAGCCAGCGAGGGCTCTCAGGAATAATAAATGCAAGCAGGAAGAAAAGAAAAGCCGGGATAGTTTCTGCCCAGAACATCCATCTCCATCCCATATGAACATTCCACGAATTCCTTATCATTTCGTCTGTAACATTTTCAGGAACTTTATCAGCGATAAGGACATTTATTATCTGTGCCAGTAGAATCCCGATTACTATTGTTAATTGATTGATAGAAACAAATCTGCCCCGATATATTTTAGGCGAAAGTTCAGCAATATATACCGGCGAAATACTTGATGCGATTCCAATTCCTACCCCTCCAATAATCCTGTAAAACATAAACAGCGAATAGCTGTTTGACAAACCTGTGCCGATGGCAGAAAAGGTAAACAGGAAGGCAGAAATAATGAGTGACCACTTTCGGCCAAACCTGGTGCTTAAATATCCTGAAAACATTGCGCCGGGAATACATCCTATAAGAGCACTGCTCATTGCCCAGGCCTGTTGTGAGGTATTTGTTGTAATATCAAAGAACCTTTCGTAAAAAAATTTGGCTCCACCAATCACAACCCAATCGTATCCAAAAAGAAGTCCTCCCAAAGCAGCAATGAGGGATACACCAAGCAGGTAGGTCTTATTTATTTTCTCTTTTTGCATGATCAATCTATTTCATTCAAATCTATCTGTAATAAATGTAGAAAAAAATAGAAAGGATTTTGATAATGATGGATAATATTCTTATTATTCGGTGATAAATATTTTGCAGGATGAAGAAAAAAGATGGATTTACAGGCCAGTTTATTATGACTTTACCAAAGTTCGTTATAAAAGAAGCTGAACAGAACCCTATAATATCTTCTTTGTTTGTTACCGATATCGGATATTATCCTCATGCAAAGGGGCATTTTCGTGAACGCCCAAAAGGTTGCGAACAAAATATCTTGATTTACTGTGTAGATGGCAAGGGATGGATAGACGCTGATGGTGAGAAAAAGCTGATCAGGGCTCATGAATATTTTACGATCCCTGCACATAAACCACATAAATATGGCGCCGATAATAATGACCCGTGGTCGATCTACTGGTTGCACTTTATTGGTGAAAAATCCTTTTTATTTGTTAACAAAACTTATATAGAAATAAATTATTTGGATACTATTGAAAGTTCCCGGTTCAGCGAGCGGATCTTCCTGTTTCAGGAGATATTTGAAAACTTACAGCCAGGCTTAACAGAATCAAACCTTGAGTATGCATCCACATGCCTGTGGCATTTATTGGGATCATTTCGTTTTGTGGCGGCATACAGAAAAATAAAGCAGGTAAAAAACAATGATAAGGTTGAAAAAAGTATTTACTTCATGAATGAACAAATAGACAGAAAGGTATCTTTACGCGAATTGACAACCCAATGCGGATTATCATTGTCACATTATTGCCTGGTTTTTAAAAAGCATACTTCGTACACCCCTCTTGAATATTTTACAAGGCTAAAAGTTCAAAAAGCATGTAACAAACTTGACTTAACAGGAAATACCATAAAGGAAATTGCACAATCTTTGGGTTTTGAAGACCAGTATTACTTTTCAAGGGTGTTTACAAAAATTATAGGAATTCCACCTAGGGTGTATCGTAAAAGAAAGAAAGGGTAATTAAGCTAAATAAGAAAGAAGTTTAGTTCTACTTGAAACAGTTCTTATTGCTCAATTAATTTTCTCGGGCTGTCAACTTACCATTAACGGTCCCGTTGTAGGAATAGGAGTGGAGTACAGTGTTGCATTTAAGTACCCGGGAGCCGTATTTGTTTTAAACGTACAAATGCTAAGCAAACTGTCATCACCTCTTTTGGTTCTATGGTGTTGTGTGTATGTGCTTCTTAATTTTCGTTTATAGTTTATCCTAAAGCTACATCAAGAAGCATCATTGTTGCAAAACCAAGCATTGCTCCAATTGTCGATAAATCAGTCTCGTTTCCAGTTTGTGATTCAGGTATTAATTCCTCAACTACTACAAAAATCATTGCTCCTGCTGCAAATGAAAGAGCATATGGTAATAAAGGGGTTATTGTTAATACTAAATAAGCACCTACTAATCCAGCAATTGGCTCTACAATTCCAGAAAGTTGACCATAATTAAATGCTTTTAATCTTGAAAGGCCCTCTCTTCGAAGAGGAATTGAAACAGCAGCACCTTCAGGAAAGTTTTGTAATCCAATTCCAATAGCCAGAGCAATAGCTCCTGCAAGCATAGCGACATCCGGATTATTTGCTAATGCACCAAATGCAACGCCAACAGCTAAGCCTTCTGGAATATTATGCAAAGTTATAGCAAGTACAAGCAATATACTTCTTTGCCAGGATGTTTTAATACCTTCTGCTTT
Organism: uncultured Bacteroidales bacterium; assembly: GCA_964456285.1. Lineage (GTDB taxonomy): Bacteria > Bacteroidota > Bacteroidia > Bacteroidales > UBA10428 > UBA10428. The sequence goes on along the minus strand of CAYWBC010000076.1, from coordinate 972 downwards.
GTCAGTTGATAATCCCATGTGTAAGTGAGGCAATAGCTTATCCACCAAAAGTAAAAAAGCTCCTCCCGCTAAAAATCCAATCACAGCGGGCATCCATGGAAGAGAACCATTTTCTTCAGACATTTCAATTGCCGGTTTAAGCAAGGACCAAAAACTAGCAGCTATCATTACTCCAGCAGCAAAACCCAGCATAGAATTCAGAATCTTTTTATTGATCGATTTAAAAAAGAAAACCATTGAAGCTCCTAATGCGGTAACAAACCAAGTAAAAAGTGTTGCGCCAAATGCCAACAGTATAGGATTATAATTTAATAACCAATCTATTTTCATATTCTTAAATCATCTGATTTTTTCTCGACTAATATATATCTATTTATATTCTCTTTTAAACGATTCTGTTTAACCCAAGGGATTTTTGTATTATACACGCTGTTCAATTGTAAAAAATTTGTGTTTTACGGTGCCACGTTTCTGTTGCAAGAGAACACTTAAATACTAAATATACAAAACTTTAGCAAGCCCTCGAGGGGATATTATATATACTGGCATTGCTTGTATGTCAATATTTTAAATTTCCGGCTTTGGTTGATACCTGTGCATTTGTATTAATTCTTTTATCAATAGTTGCGGAATCATCAAAGGTTTTCCTGCCACTGCTCCTTGATCTGTATTTAGAAAACTTATACTATACAGTGTTCCGGATTGGAAAATTTGAGTTTCATGGAAATAAAAAAGGGTTGCCAAATTGCTGGCAACCATTTTTACATATACTAGTATTTAATTATCTATTAGAAACATAGAATTTTCTGCTATAAGTTTTATAATTTGTATTCACATGGATCATATAGATACCGTTTTGCATTTCTGGCAACATTATTCTTGTTTGAGTATTATTAATCTTACCAGTTGTCAGAATTTTTCTACCGTCGATTGAATAGAATGAGACATCATTAATAATTTCTGTTATGTCAG